>JBOGTX010001012.1:0-14251 GCA_050695695.1 Chloroflexota bacterium | reverse complement strand
CCTCAGCCTTTCGCCATGATCTCGTTGGCGTATTCCTCGGCGTTATCCTCGGGCTCGTAGCCGAGGACGCGCTGGGTGTCGGCGATATCCCAGTAGCGCCGACTGTTGCCGGAGATCGCGTAAAAGACGCCCCAGGTCGCGTCGGTCTCGACGCCACGCCAGGTGAGCTGGGCCATGTCGCGCGGGCTCAGCCAGGTGGAGAGGTTGCGCACATTTCCCGGTCGATCGAGGTAGGACCCGATCCGGAGGCAGATCACCGGTAGGCCAAAGGCGTCGTGGTACCAGCGGCCGAGCGCCTCGCCGTAAGCCTTGCTCGCGCCGTAATAGCCATCGGGACGGACCGTCATCTCCGGCGTCACGTAGGTCTTCTCGACCTCGTACCAGCCGGCGACGTGATTGGTGCTGGCGAAAACCACCCGCGGGCTCCCGTGGCGGCGCGCCGCCTCGTACACGTTGTAGACGCCGCGAATGTTGTTCTCGATCGTGGATTCGAACGTGGCGTCCACCTTCGGGTCTCCCGCCAGGTGGACGATGGCGTCGACCCCTTCGACCGCCTTTTCGACAGTGGCAAGATCGCAGACGTCGCCGATGATGACCTCGTCGTCGCCGACCGCGGGCAGGACGGTGTGGTGGTACATCAGGCGAAGGCGATAGCGTTCCCGCAAGTAGCCCTGGAGCTGCTTGCCGATCATCCCGGCGGCGCCGGTCATCAAGACGAAGCGACGAGACATCATGAAGTCTGTCCTCCTCAGGTTATTTCCCGATTATATCAGGAGGCGGGGACGTAAAAGAAGGCGATGGCCAAGATCAGGTACACCGCTACGAGCTGGACCCCCTCGAACCAGTTGGTCTCCCCGTCGAGCGAGGCGACGGCGACGACCAGGCCGGCGAGCGCGACCGCCGCGATCTCGAACGCGTTGAAAACCAGTGACATCGGATGGCCGATGAGCCAGGATACGATGATGATGAATGGCGCCACGAAGACCGCGATCTGCGTGCTGCTGCCGGTCGCGATGTGGACAGCCAGGTCCATCTGGCCGTGCCGCGCGACGAGCACCGCGGAGAGATGTTCGGCCGCGTTCCCGACGATGGCGATGATGATCGCCCCGACGAAAAACTCGGTAATGCCGAGCGCCTTGGTCGTGACTTCGATCGTTCCAACCAGAATGTCGGACTCCAGCGTCGTCAGCAAGGTGACGATGGCCAGGACGATCACCGCCGGAGTTGGACTGGGGTGGGCTTGCTCGGGAACCTCCGCGAGGTTGATCAGCATGGCGCGGTGCGTGACCAGGGAAAAGAGCAGGCTCAAGCCATAGGTGGCGACGAGCACGACCGCCACGAGCAGGCTCAATTGATCGAGGGCCGGGCTCGCGTTCTGCAGGCGCCCAAAGACTGTCAGATTGAAAACAGCCGGCATGACCAGCGCGGCGACCGCGAGGAGCAGGGTCGCGGCACTGGTGGACGCGGCGACGCGATTGAAGAAGACGCGTTCGCGCCCGATCCCGGCCGCGATCATGCTCATGCCAAGCACGAGCAAGGCGTTGCCGATGATGCTGCCGGTGATCGACGCCTTGACGACCTCGTCGAGACCGTGGACCAGCGCGAAGACCGCCACGACCAGCTCGGTGGCGTTCCCGAAACTGGCGCTGAGCAACCCGCCGATGACCGGGCCGGTGTGGCTGGCGATGTCTTCGGTTGCCTGGCCGATCAAGGCCGCGAGCGGGATCAGGCCAATCGTGGCGGCGGCGAAGGTCAGCTGCTGTGGTGCCCCGGTGAGCTGGAGGGCGATGCTGATTGGGATCGCGATCAGGAGCCAGTTGAGCGCTGACCCGCTCACCATCTCGACGATCAACTGGCCCGTGGGGCGGAGGAGGCCGTCTCCCGAGGCCGTCGCGGTCAGGGCGCGCCTCAGTCCAGGTAGGCCCGAAGCTTCTTGCTTCGGCTGGGGTGTCGGAGCTTCCGCAGGGCTTTGGCTTCGATCTGCCGGATTCGCTCGCGAGTCACGCCGAACTCCTTGCCAACCTCCTCGAGCGTCCGAGGGTGGCCGTCGTCGAGGCCGAAGCGGAGCTGAAGCACGCGGCGCTCGCGGTTGGTCAGCGAGGCCAGGACGTTCTCGACCTGCTCCTGCAGGAGCTTCTGGGTGGCGATCTCGACCGGCGCCGGCGAGGAGCTATCCGGCAGGAGGTCGCCAAGATGATTGTCTTCTTCCTCGCCGATTGGCGCCTCGAGCGACACCGGCTGGCGGGCGACTTTGACGGCTTCCTGGACGCGAGTGGAGGCGGCCTCGACCTGATCGCGGAGGGGATAGGGGAGTTCGGCGGGCACGCTGAGGATGCCCGAGCCGAGGATCAGGTCGCGCCGAATCTCCGGCGTCACGTCGCGGGGTGGCGCTTTGCCCAGTCGGGCGCTCTGAGCCAGGATTTCCTCGATCAGCTCGCTCTCGAGAATTTCGTCGAAGAATCCCATCATCAGCGCGACTTCCTCGTGGCTGGGCTCGCGTCCCAGGCCCTGAACCAGCTCGCGCGACACCCGGCTCAGGCGATTGATTACTTCGACCATGTGGACCGGCACCCGAATGGTTCGCGACTGATCGGCGATGGCTCGGCTGACCGCCTGGCGAATCCACCAGGTCGCGTAGGTGCTGAACTTGAACCCGCGCCGGTGATCGAACTTGCCAACCGCGCGCATCAGTCCCAGATTGCCCTCTTGAATCAGATCGAGAAACGCCATCCCTCGATTGAGGTATTTCTTGGCGACGCTGACCACCAGGCGAAGATTCGCCTCGGTGAGCTTGCTTTCGGCGCGACCCGCCTGGTAGCGGATGCTCTTCAGGTGGTCGGCAAGGTCGAGCGCGCTATCCCCGAGCAGCTCGGCGAACACGCTCGGTCGGGGCAGGTCGTCCAGTCCACTTGCCCGCGCGAGCAGGCGACGTGCCGACTCTGGGAGCAAGCGGGTATCGACTGAGAGCGCGACCACCTCGACGCGCACGTCCTCCGGGTCCTTGCCCCACCAGCCAGCGATCTCTTCCAGGCGAGTGGGCTCCAGGTAATAGTCGATCGCCTCGCGCAGCCGCGGGCTGGCCAGGAAGGAGGGGACGTCGTAGACCGGCGCGAGGTGAAGAATCGAGGCGAGCTCGGACAGCAGATCGCGCCGCTCGTACATCCGAGTGTAGACGGCGAGAATGACCTGGGCGGGGGTCGGAGGTCCATCAAGGAGCATTTCCAGCTCGGCGATCGTGCCCTGGAGGCGGCTCGCCTCTTCCAGGCGGCAGGCAAGCCACTTTTCGTCATCCGCCGTGAGAAGCTGGCCCCGACCGATCTCGTGGAGGTACATCTTGACCGGGTCTTCGACCGAGAAGTCGTCTTCGAGGAGGTCATCGTAGGCGTCGGCAAAAGCCGCGTCGTCCGCCGGTTCGGGATCGAGCGAATCTTCCACCGCGGGGGAATGTCTAAAGCCAGGTTCGATCAAGGCGTCCTCCGCAACAATGCCCAGCTTTACGTCGGTGGCATCTGTCCGTGGCACCATGCGATCATCGCGCGAGAGCCATTGACGCCGACGCGCGGGAATGCGGTTCGCGTGCCCGACCGCGCGCCCTTTTGCCGAACGTGGATAACACGTAGATCAGGAGACAACTAGCCCTGGATGATGTGCAGAAAGTGGCCAATGGATGTAACTCACCCCACAGGATTGTAACATTATCTTCACGATGTGTCAAATCAACATAAAGATTCCGCGGCCTGAACCGGTTGATCGCCGCGAATGCATTCTACTACTGAACCGGCAATTCTCCAATACGCGCATTGCCTGCTCGGTGGATATAATTGCTCCAACACTGAAGCCAAGGAGGGACATCAGCATGGGGGTCTACGAAGAGCTGGGGGTCAAGCGGGTCATCAACGCCTGGGGGCCGATGACCGTCATCGGCGGCTCGCGCATGCGCCCCGAGGTTCTCGACGCGATCGCCGAAGCCGGCCGAGCGTTCGTGAATCTCGACGAGCTGCAACGAAAGGCGGGGGCACGCATCGCCAGCTTGATCGGCGTCGACGGGTGCTACATTTGCTCCGGTTGCGCCGCCGGCCTGGCTATCGCCACCGCGGCGATCGTCGCCGGCCTCGACCCTGGCAAGATCGACCGACTGCCCAATACTCACGGGATGAAGCACGAGGTGGTCGTCCAGCGGGCGCATCGCAACGGCTACGACCATGCGGTGCGCCAGGTGGGTGTGAAGCTGGTCGAGATCGGTGGCGGCCGAGGCAGCCAGCGCTGGGAAATGGAGCAGGCGATCAACGAGAATACCGCCGCGGTCTTCCACACCTACGCGCGCTGGACCTTCGACTTACCGCTGAAGCTTCCCGAGGTCGTGGAGATCGCGCACGCCCGCCAGGTGCCGGTCATCGTCGACGCCGCGGCGGAAGTCCCACCATTGAAGAACCTCAAGGCGCTGAGCGCGACCGGGGCGGACGTGGTGGTGTTCAGCGGCGGAAAAGGACTGCGCGGCCCCCAGCCGACCGGCCTGATCCTCGCCGGCGGCGAGATCATCAAGGCGTGCGCCGCCAACGGGAATCCAAACCACTCGGTCGGCCGTCCGATGAAGGTGGGCAAGGAAGAGATGGCCGGACTGGTGAAGGCAATCGAGCTCTACCTGGCCCAGGACCACGACGCGGTGTACGAGCAGTGGCGCAGACAGCTCTCCGAGATCGAGAAATCGCTGGCGGGGATCCCCGGCGTGACGACCGAAAGGACCGAGGCCGCCTACTCAGAGGGAATTCCGGCGACGAAGATCCTGATCGACGAAGACGTGGCGGGAGTCAGCGCGGCTTCGGTCGGCGCGGCGCTGGAGGCCGGCGACCCATCCGTCCGAGTCGGCGTCGGATCGAGCTCGCTGACGGTGATCCCGCAGTTTCTCGAAAAAGGAGAGGAATCGCTGGTCGCGTCGCGCCTGGTCCAGGCGCTTCGAGTACCGGTCGGCGCGGGGAGGTAAGTTAGCGCTCCAGCGCCGCTTCGGGGTCCGACGTCCGACGGGCCAAGCTGGGCACGGTCCGTGCCGGAACTGCCGGCTGGCCGAATCAACCTTCGCCAGCGATCGAGGTGGCCATCATCGTCGGGCGGTCGTCCTCTCCGATCGGCATCACCGTGGTCGCCGTGCTCGTCGCCTTGAGTGGCGCGGCCGCGATCCTCGAGGGTGGGCAACTGATGGTGTCGGGTCAGCCCGCTCCGGGCTTACTGCACGTCGGAGTCGGGCTGCTACTGTGCCATCGCGCCGATCTCATTCACCGGCACGCCCGTGGCGCGTATCTGATCACGGTGATCTTGCTGAGCCTGCGCGCGTTGCTGGCGGTGGCCAGTCTGCTGAGTGACTTCCTGGTCTTCGAGTCGACCTTTGGCCTGATGCTGACGTTGGCGGCGCTGGCGTATCTGGTCCAGCCAGACGTCCGGGCGCGCTTCTCGAACCGTGGCCGGTGACAGTTGCGATGCCTGCATCGACGGCAGCGTCTGGCAAGACTGATGACTGACACGCTGATCACTCATTCGCGCAAAGCGGCCTCAACCACCTCCTATGCCGCGGGCCGCCTCCGGTGCCATTCGGTCGCGTTCTCGTAGGTCCGCGCCGCGCGCAGCACCCGCGCGTCGGCGTAGGCCGGCCCTGCGATGCTGAGCCCGATTGGCAGCCCGTCGGGGGAGAAGCCGCAGGGGACCGAGACGGCGGGCGTTCCGATCAGCGCGAAGAGGCGGAGCAGGTTGAACGGGCTATCCGCGATCTCCGGCCCCGGGTCGTTCAGGGCGGCCAGGCCGCCGGCGATCGGCGTCGCGACCTGGGGCGTGGTTGGACAGGCGATCAGGTCGACCTCGTGGAAGACCGCGGCGTATTCCTCGGCAATCCAGCGCCGGAGGCGCTGGGCGCGCAGGTAGTCGACCGCGCCGACGATGAGCCCGGACTCGACGCGCGCCCGCACGTCGTCGCCGTACTCGGTGGGCCGCTGGTGAATCCACCGCGCCTGGGCGGTGCCGACCTCGGCCGCCATGATCACCGACGACGCGACGCCGGCGTAGCGCGCCCGAGGGAGTCCGATCTCGACGACGGTCGCGCCCAGACCACGCAGCAGGTCCATGGCCGCGTCGAACGCCTGCTCGACGGCCGGCTCGCACCGACCGACGTAGTGACCACGGGGGAGTCCGATCCGGAGCCCAGTGATGCCGCGCTCGATCGTCGCGATGACGTCGGGAAGGAGCTGGCGACTGGACGCGGGATCCGCCGGGTCTGGGCCGGCGATCGCGTTGAGGACGAGCCCGGCGTCCACGACCGAGCGGGTCAGGGGGCCGGCGTGATCGAGCGACCACGCGGCGGGAAGCATCCCGTATCGGCTCACGACGCCGTAGGTCGGCTTGAGGCCAACCACCCCACAGAAGGCCGCCGGCCGCCGAATCGACCAGCCGGTCTCGCTGCCCAGGGAGGCGAAGCCGAGGCCGGCCGCGGTCGCCGCGCCGGAGCCGCCGCTGGATCCGGCGGTGATGCGGTCCAGATTCCAGGGATTGCGCGTCGCGCCGTAGTGCGGATTGATCGTCGTCGTGCCGTAGGCGAACTCGTGCATGTTCGTCTTGCCGAGGAGGATCGCCCCGGCTTCGCCCAGGCGCCGAGTCACCGTGGCATCCTCGCGCGGAACGAAGTCGGCCAGGATCTTCGATCCGCCGGTCGTGCGCAGGTTCGCGGTCCAGTACAGGTCTTTGAGCGAGATCGGAATGCCATGTAGCGGGCCGCGGTAACGACCACTCGCGATCTCCTTTTCGGCGTCCCGCGCGGCCTGGCGAGCGGCTTCCGCGGTGACGGTGATGAAGGCGTTGAGGACCGGGTTCAATCGATCGATCCGCGCCAGGACCGCATCGGTCACCTCCACCGGCGAAACCTCGCGCTGGCGGATCAGCGGAGCGATCGCACCGATGGTCATCAAGGCCAGATCATCCGCGGTCATCGATCTACCTCCTCGATCGGCTGCCAGGTCAACGCGGGCTCCGGCAGCTCGCCATCCAGCTCGGCGATGGCGTCGAGGCACGCCAGGAGTGGCACCGCGCGGCCGAGCAGCGTCGGAACGCGCGCGTCGGGGATACCCGCTCCGCGCAATCGCGCCCGGGCGCGCTCGATCAGGACGTCGGCTCGTGAATCAGAGCTCATCGATTACCTCTCATCAACACTCGGATTGGCCGAAACCCGCGACGGGGGCGGCGAGCGGTTCGGCTCTTTCCGCGCTATACTATACCCGCTATGGACAAGTTATTCTTCGCTCTCGGATCGCTCTTCGCGTTTCTGGCAGTCGCGCTTGGCGCTTTTGGCGCCCACTCGTTGCAGGGGACGTTTGCCGCGGGTATGGCCGAGGTCTACGAGACCGGCGTTCGCTACCAGTTCTACCACGCCCTTGGCCTGTTCGCGGTCGCCTACGCGATCGGTCGCTGGAAGGATGCGCCGGTCTCCCTGGCCGGCTGGCTCTTCGTGGTTGGGATCATCCTATTCTCCGGCAGTCTCTACCTGCTGAGCATCACCGGAACCCGCTGGCTCGGGGCGATCACCCCGCTCGGCGGGCTGGCGTTCCTGGCCGGGTGGGCGATTCTCGGCTGGACGGTGCTGCGGGCCTGATCTTCCGGGTGAGGCCCCGTCCCCGTTCCACATGCGCCAAACGCGCCCTTTTTAGCCACTCTCACGGGGAGGCGGGCCATCGCGGCGCGGATAGCAATCCCGAAGCGGGCGGGTCCGCCGACGGCGCTGATCGCTCTCTTGGGCATGGTGGCGGCTTACGTCGGCTATTTCAGCGTGCTCTCGATCCGCGAGCGCGCTGCCCTCTTCCAGTTCGATGAAGACCTGGCGATCTACGATCAGATCGTCTGGAACACCGCCCACGGCCGTTTCTTCGCCAGCACGCTGATCCAGCACGCGAACAACATGCTCGGCGACCACTTTTCTCCGGCGGTGGCGATCTTCGCGCCGATCTACCGGGTCTGGCCCAATGCCGAGGTGCTGCTGATTGGCCAGACCCTTTTGCTCGGGCTGATGGCGGTCCCGCTTTTCCTCTTCGCGCGCGACCGGCTCGGGGCGATCGCCGGGCTCGCCGTGGCCGGAGCGTACCTGGTTTATCCGGCCCTCCACTACGTGAACCTCTTCCAGTTCCACGAGATCGCCATGCTGCCCTTTCCCCTGGCCCTGGCGTTACTTGCCGTCGAGCACGGCTCCCGTCGCCTGTTCTTCACGGCGGCTCTGGTGTCGTTGACCGTCAAGGAGGAAGTGGCGATCGTCGTCGTCGGGGTCGGCCTGCTCTGGTGGCTGCGCCGACGAGACTGGACCACCGGGCTCGCGACGATCACCCTTGGGGTCATCGTCGGGGCGATCACAATTGGGATCATTCTGCCGCACTTCAGCCTGGCGGGCCACGAATACTACTACGTGCGCCGGTACGCCTACCTCGGCAACGGCCCGCTTCAAATGGCGTTGACCGCGCTCACCTCGCCCGGACTGATTCTCGCCCACCTGACGACCCCGGATCGGCTGCTCTTTCTGGGCGAGCTGTTCCTCCCGCTGCTCTTGTTGCCGATCCTCGGCTGGGAGTACGTCGTCGCCGCGCTGCCGGTGTTTGGCTATCTCCTGCTGGCGGAAAGCCCGGATCAGTACGCGATCGATCGGCACTATCTCTCGCCCTTGCTGCCTTTTCTGTTTTTTGGGTGTGTGCTGGGCGTGGAAAGGGTGGCGGCCATCGGTACGAAGCGCCTCAACTCTCTGCCCTACGGTCCCACCGATCGTCCGATAACTCGGGACACTTCACGAGGATCGGCCACCGCCTCGCGCGAGAAGCGACCGCCAGCACCCGGCCGGGCCATCGCCGTCGCGGCCTGCGTTCTCGCGGCGTCGGCGCTGGCTTCCTACTTGATTGGCCCAACGCCATTCGGGCGGAAGTACGATGGCGTCGCCTTCACTGCAACCGAGCACACTGAGCAGGTTCGTCGGCTGATCGACGAGGTTCCGCCCAACGCGCCGGTGTCGGCCAGCCGGAACCTGTTGAGCTGGTTCTCGGAACGGCCTCGGGTCTATCGGTTTCCCGAGGTCGGGGCGGCGGAATACGTTCTGCTGGATTATCGCGATGTGCGGTATCCGGCGGCCTTCAGCCAGGATGACGACGCGCTGGGGCACCTGCTCGATTCTCCGGATTATCGCCTGACCGATACCGCCGGCGCGACGCTGCTGTTTCAGCGCGGCGATCCCGCGGCGTGGAACGGGCCGACGAAATCCCTCACCCGGTTCGGCCAGGTGATCGATCTGCTCGACGCGCGGCTCGGCGCATCATCGGCGAGCCAGTCGGTCGAGGTCACGCTGTACTGGCGGGCGCTTGCCCACTCGACCGCCCAGTACACCGTCTTCGTCCACGTGCTGTCCCCCGATGGAAAGGTCATTGGCCAGGCCGATAGCTGGCCGCTGGATAACCTGTATCCAACCGACATGTGGCGACCGGGCCAGGTGATTCCGGACCGACACACCGTTCACCTGAATCCAGTCGTCCCAATTAGCGAGCTGCGGGCCGAGGTCGGGCTCTACGATCTGAAGACGGGGGCTCGGCTTCCGATCACCGCGCGCGGCCTGCCGGGTGGCTCGGATGACGTGGTGGTCAGCAGCTCCCGCTAGATTCGCGATGGACCGAGCTCATTGAACCCGCAACGTTCCGATGCTAACGCTGTCGTGGTCGTTGTTGTCCGGCCCGGCCATCTTCCAGGTGGCGCCGTCGGCAAAGCGCACGAGCAGGCGCACCGCGTAGTCGCCGGGCGGAAGGCTTTTTGGGAGAATAGCGCTCTGACCGAGCGCCACCGATTCACCCGGGAGCCAGCGGGCAGTTTCCAGTGCGCCATCGAAAGGGTCGATCGTGCCGGAGGCGACGACCGATCCTTTCGCGTCGACGACCTCGATTCGGAGCAGGTAATTATCCAGGGTTCGGTGGCGGAGGCGCCAGGTTGCCGTGGCGAACACCACGTCGCCGGGTTCCGCCGAGGACGTCGCGAGCTGAGCGCTGACCAATTGCATCGACGGGCGCGGATCGTTGGGGACCGGGCCGGTTGGCGGTTCAGCCACGTCGATCGTGGCGCTCGCGCTGACCCGGTCGGCATTGACGGTCAGGCGGTAACGACCCGGCGAGCCGGGCGCGCTCACGTCGAAGGGCACCGTCGTATCGCCCTGGGCGAGGTATTTCGGCTCGGCGATGATCGCCGCGTCGGAGCTGGCCGTGGCGCCCTGCCAGGCGACCTGAACCGCCAACCGCTTCGGCTGGGAGACCCGAGCGACGGCATCGGGGTTGGACCAGTCGAGGAAACCTCGGTAGGTCGAACCGGCGGCAACCATCGACGGCAGGACGATTCGGGGCACCGGCAGCGCGCTGGCCAATCCCGGTTGGGTCAGCTCGTACACCGAGTCGCCGCCGAAACGAGCCAGGGGTCGGAGCACGTCGGCGTGATCGGCAAGCCGGGCCGCGACCTGCTGCCATTGGCCCGCTGGGTACTGGTCCTGGTGGAAGATCAGATACTTGAGGCCGATCGATTGGAAGAAGTCGATCGACTCGTCGGTCGGAAAGTCCCCGGCCTCGCGCATGACGCTCCAGAACAGTGGCGGCTCGAAGCCGCTGTAGCCGCTTGGCGTCGGGTGCCAGTGATAGATCGACAGATATTCCTCGTGGCCCTGACGCTCGAGCTCGGCGGCGTTATCCAGCCAGCGGTGCTGGATCGTCGGGAGCTCGAGGGCGGGCGCGTCGTCGGGGCGTGCGGCGAGCCAGCGGTAGACCGGCGGAACCTCGCTCGGCGTCTCCACCGGCGTCATGCGCACCGGAATCGAGAGCGTCTCGAGCCCGACGAGAATCGCGAGCAAAAGCCCCACCGCGGTCTGCCAGCGCGTCGGAGCCCTGGCAATCAGCACCGCGGCACCCAGGCCGGCCAGTCCCGCCACGCCGAGCGTCGCGATCACTCCCATGCGGCCCACGACGCGAATCGAGTGGAAGCCGGGCACGTCGGCGAAGAGGATTCCGTACGGAAGCGGAAAGCCGGACTCGTCGCCCGGGGTGAGGTGGAAGCGTGGCCCAAACGAGAAGACGAGCCCGAAGATCGCCAACGCGAGAAAGAAGGCGCTCCAGCGCCGTTGCCAGCCGGCAACGAGCCCGACGATCGCCAGGGCCAGGAGGATCACGCCCGGGAAAAGCGTCTCGTCAGTCGGAAAGTGTTGCAGCAGCGGTAGGTGAGCCTGACCGTAGAGCCAGCTCGTCGGCGGCACCGCCAGATAGCTGCGAAAGGTCGCCGAGCCGCCAATGGCGTCGCCGAGCGAGCGCGCCAGGCCGAACTCGCGCTCCACCTGGAAATAGGGGAGCGAGAAGGGGAGGACGACGACGGCGGTGAGGGCGGCGGCGCCGACCAGGCGGGCCAGTACCGCGACCGATGGTGGCCGACGGTCCGCGACGACCAGAAACGCGAGCTCGAAGACGAGCGTGACTAGCAGAAAGAGGCCGAGGTAAAAGGACGACAGAAGTTGCAGGATCACGCACGCCGCGAAGAGCCCGGTGATCCGCCAATTCGGCCGGCGCCAGAGGTGAAGCAGGGCGAGCATGGCGAAAGGGATCCACTGCGCGCTCAGAATTTGGATGTGACTGAACTCGCCAACTCGATAAAAAGAGTATGCGTAGGCGGCTCCGGCGACCAGGCTGGCCGTTGGCGGCATCGCCTCTCGCGCCAGGAGATACGCGCCGAATCCGCACAGGACGAATGACACCAGCACGACCAGGTTGTAGGCGAGAATGAAGTTGCCGGTGAGGGCCACGATCGGCAGCATCTCGACCGCCTGGGCCAACAGCAGCTCGGAAAGCGCCAGGGTATCGTGCGCGGGATAGAAGATCGGCGCGTCGAAGAGGTGGAGGGGATCTCGCGCCAACTGGTGCAGGTCCCAGGCGGGGATCCAGACGTTCAGCAGCGGATCGCCCCAGTTCTCGATGTGGTTGGCCGGCGCCAGCGCCAGTGGATAGGTCGCGACGATCGTCCAGACGACGAAGAAGCCGAGGACGATCCAGGTCGAAAGGGCACGCTCGGACTTCACGTCGCGGATTCCACGTGGATCGGCAGAGCGTCGAGGTCGATCTGACCACGGGGAGCGTTCCAGTCTTTCTCGGTCACGGGAAGGCGCCGCAGCGTCTTCGCGTCGTAGAGGCCGAAGGCCAGGTGATACTGGCCCGGGGCTAAGCCGGTCGGGAGAACGATCGGGTGTGGATCGACGACGTCTTCGCCGGCCAGCCAGGTCGACGTGGGATACTGGCCGTTCAGCGGCATGCTGTCGTTGCCGGCGGCCTGATTCTGCTTCGCGTCGATCAGGTGGGTGAAGACGGTATAGTCGTGGTCGATCGCTTGCTCGGCTCGCCAGATCAGGGTCAGCTCCAACGTTTGACCGGCGCGCGGTCGGTCGGTATTCACCTGGTAGCCGAGGACGCCGATCCGACCGCCAAAGACCGGGCCGGGCAGCGAGCGGTAGCTGCTCGGATCGACCGGCTTGGGACGGGTCACGTGGAACCGTTGCAGGACGATCTGCTCGCCCTGCCAGCCACTCACGCCATCCTGTTGCAAATGCTTCAGCGTCTTCGCATCGTAGAGCGCGACCTGAAGCTGGTAGACCATGGGTGGCGCGTCGGTGGGAACCGCGATGACGTGTGGATCGATGAAGTACCGGTCGGTCGGCCAGGTATGAGTGGGAATGCCGCCAGCGTTGGGCCGATCGTCCTGGGCAAGCAGCCCCTTGTCACCGACCCGGGCGATCATCGCGAGCGATCGGTAGTCGGCGGTCAGCGGTTGAACCGCGCGCCAGTAGAGGGTGACGGCGAGTGAGCCGCCGGGCGCGACCAGCGGGTCGTCGAGATCGTACCCCAAAAACTCGACCCGGTCTTCCAGGCGAATCAGCGCGGGATGGCCAACGCCGAACACCCGATCGAGCGGCGACTTCCGCGCGAAGATTGCCGCGTAAGGGGCCGGGCTGATGGCCCGTAGAGCGATCAGTCCGACGAAGCCCGCGCCCACGGTGACGACGGCACGCCGATCGAGGGCAAGGGCTCCCTCACCATCTATCCCCTCGCCCAGGCGTGGGAGAGGGGACTCAAGGGAGATATCACCCTCAAGACCCCTCTCCCGCGCACTGGGAGAAGGTTCCCCCTGGAGAAGGGGGACAGAGGGTAGAAGGGTAGGGGGTGAGGGAAGCCAAGGCCGTGCCCAAAACTGGATTACTCGCCCGAGCGCCAGGTCGAGCAGCCCGAGCAGGACGAGCACGACCGCGCTGACCAGGGCGAGGATCCAGCCGAGCCGGCGAACCGGCGTGTCGACGAAGGTCAGCAGGACCTGGTGCGGGCCGGCCGGGACGTCGGCCAGCAGGAGGCCCTGGCCGGAGCTGGCGCGACTGGCGACGGTTTGCCCATCGACGACGACCTCCCAGCCGGCGAAGCGAATCACGTCGAACTGGAGCGTGGCGGCGGCCGGCAAAGTCAACCGGTAGCGCTCGTCGTAACCGGACGAGCCAAGGTAGCGAACCGACGCGCCAACCGGTAAGGTCGCGCGGTCCAGTCGGCCGACCTTCGCGAGGTCGGTTGGCAGGGGCGCGGTGGGCCGAACCCGAACGTCGAGCGGGTAGTACTCGCCGGTGCTGGTGGTGCCAACCGCGCCGCCGTTCCGCTCCCAGCCGGTGACGTCGGACGGGGTCAGGTTCCCGTACGTGAAAAACGGCTGGCGAGGATAGAGGTAGACGAGCGAGGGAACGACCAGGACAAAGAGGGCCAGGCCGACCACGGCGACGCGACAGCGCGATCGGCCGCGGTCCGAGGTATCGATGCCAGCGCCCTCGATCAATCGAAGCGCGAGGTGGACGGCCAGCCCGGCCAGCAGCGCGGTGGCCAGACCGCTCAGCTCGAGGACGCGCCAGGGGAATTGCGTGTAGGCGATCAGCGGAATACTCCGCCAGATCGGCGCTGACAATGCAAGGGTCAGCGCGGCGCTGCTCAACAGGAGCAGCCACCCGTAAACGAAGTGAGGAGCGAGGGCAACGTCTGTCGCCTGGAGCGGGATGGCGTCGATGCGCGGGGAACCTCCTGGGAGCGCGGGCGTCTCGCCCGCCAGTGCCCGGGAGCCCGTAGCGGGCGTCTCGCCCGCGCTCCCGGGTTGCTTGCCTCGCCACGATGGCCGGTTATCGCCAGACCGACTCGATCGGCGCAGGAAG
>JBOGTX010001011.1:0-3263 GCA_050695695.1 Chloroflexota bacterium | reverse complement strand
CCTTCATTGATTAGGTGAAGGCGGCGATTCCGGTGATCTCACGTCCGACGAGCAGCGCGTTCACGTGATCGGTGCCCTCGTAGGTGTAGACGGCTTCGAGATCGGTGAGGTGACGCATGACGTGGTTCTCGATCAAGATGCCGTTGCCGCCCAGCAGGTCGCGGGCGTCGGCGGCGATCCGCCGCGCCTTGCTGGCGTTGTTCAGCTTGGCCAGCGAGGCCATGGCCGGGGTCAGTCGGTTCTCGTCGCAAAGTTTGCTCGCTCGCCAGCACATAAGCTGCATCGACGTGATCTCGGCGAGCATGCGTACGAGCTTGTCTTGGACCAACTGAAAGGCAGCAAGCGGCTTTCCGAATTGCTGGCGCCGGGTGGTGTAGGCCAGCGCGGCCTCGTAGCAGGCCATCGCGTGACCGAGCGCGCTCCAGGCGACGCCGAGCCGGCCCCTCAGGAGCACCTCGGTCGTGTCGCGGAAGCTTTTCACGTTGGCCAGACGGCTGGCGGCCGGCACCCGACAGTCCTCTAGCACGACGTCGGTCTGCCAGACCGCCCGCATCGCCCCCTTGCCTTCGATGACCGTCGGGCGAAATCCCGGCGTGCCTTTTTCGACGAGGAAGCCGCCCATCTGCCCCTCGTCGTCGCGCGCCCAGATCACCGTCACGTCGGCGACGCTGGCGTTTCCGATCCAGCGCTTCGCGCCGTTCAAGACGTAGCCGTCGCCGTCCCGACGCGCCCTGGCTTGCAGGTGCGCGGCGTCCGAGCCGACGTCCGGCTCGGTCAGGCCAAAGGCGCCGAGCTGCTCGCCACGCGCCATGGCCGGCAGCCAGCGCTGGCGCTGCTCCTCGGATCCGCCGAGGTGGATCGAGGCCATCGCCAGTCCGCTCTGCACGCCGAAGATCGTGTTGACGCTGCCGTCGCCCCGGCTCAGCTCGAGCGCGGTGAGCCCGACCGCGACGGTGCTGAGTCCGGGGCAGCCGTACCCCTTGATCGAGCCGCCCATGACCCCCAGCCTGCCCAGCTCGGCGACCAGCTCGATCGGCATCTCGGCCTTCTCCCAGCGCTCGGCGATGATCGGCAAGACCCGCTCGACGACGAAGCGGCGCACCCGCTGGCGCACCGCGCGCTCTTCGTCGGACAGCAGATCGTCCAGGTGAAAAAAATCGACCCCGGTCTCCTCGGCAATCATCGTCACGCTCCCGTGGCTACTCGCTGAGTTCGATTGTAGCACTGCCGATCTGGTTGCACCGGATCATGGTCCAGCCAGATCGAGCGTGGTGAGATCGACGAAGGTGTCGTTGCCCCGAACGCTTCGGCCGCTCGGCGGCAGGCGCTGCAACGTATCCAAACGGTAGAGCCCGACGGTTACCTGGACTGGCTCGGAGGGCGCGGTCGCGGGAATGACGATGCGGTGTACGTCCCGGACGGTGTAGCCCGGCGTCCATGTCGAGGTCGGGTACCGTCCGGCCATGGGATAGGAGTCCGATTGGCCGACGATTTTGCCATCGCTCCGCTCCAGGTGGACGAACACCGAGTAGTTAACGTCTGGCTTGCGACGCGCGGTCCAGTAGAGGGTGACGGTCAGGACATCCCCCGGTTTGGGAGCCAGCGGGCTCACGTCGAAGCCTCGGAGCGCGATCTGGTTGCCGAACGTCGCGTCCAGCGGGTGGGGAACCGGCGAGTCGCCCGCTGCCAGGACGTTCAGGCGGAACAACGTCACGTGCCCCGGCTCGACCGATCCCAGGTCCTGGGCGCCCGCGAGCAGCACCGCTCGGTCGCCACTTCGGATCCGCTGAACTTCCCAGTCTTCCACGACCAGATAGACCGCGCCTCCGGTCGCCGTCACCCGCTGGAGGGTGGCCATCAGCTCTGGAACCGGCGCGAGGTCGTCGCGCATGGTTTCGATCCCGGCGTAGAGCCGCAGCGAGCCGCTGTGCTGTCCCGCCAGGACCAGAGCCGGCTCGGCGACCGAACGCGCGACGAATTGGGCTGCCTCCCGGTATTTGAGATCGCCCTGCCCCAGGGTGAAGACGAAATTGGCGCGGTCGAAGCCCACGGTTTGCCAGCCGAAGAGAGCCGCGCCGACCACCAGGCCGGACAGCGGAACCCACCGGCGTGGCCTGAGATCCAGCAGCCAGACAATGCCCGACGCCTCGACGATCGCGACCGGCGTGAGGCCGGGGAGCAGGAAGCGCCCGTACCACCAGGCATCGTCGATCGAGTAAAAGGAGAAGAACAGGAGCAGAAAACCGGCGAAACCGATCAGGAAGACCCGGACTCGCCAGGACAGCTTCCCAAAGGCGAGGCCGAATCCCGCCAGGGCGAGACCGACTCCGGCCTGCTG
Organism: Chloroflexota bacterium; assembly: GCA_050695695.1. Lineage (GTDB taxonomy): Bacteria > Chloroflexota > UBA6077 > FW602-bin22 > CADDYW01 > JAJPKB01. The sequence continues at coordinate 925 of JBOGTX010001011.1, read as the reverse complement.
AGTATTGAGCCGGAGCAGGTAGCGCCCGAACCGCCGCGAGGCATCCGTCACGCTTCGGGTGAACGGCGGATCTCCGTAGCCGGTGGTCCAGGGAGCGCCGTAAAGGTGGGCGTTGACGGCGCCTTCCACCACGACGAACGGAGCGAGAAGCGCGGCGAAGCGCACCGCCCGCGGGAATTCGCGGCGCCAGAGCAGCCAGCCCAGGATCGGGATGACCAGGAGCGCGAGATTGGGGCGGATCCAGATCCCCAGCCCCATGGCCACCGCGAGCACGAGGTCGTTGACCGTCGTTTGGTGCTTTCGCAGCAGGGCAAAAAGCGCGAGCGTGCCACAGAACGCCGCGGGCACGTCGCTCATTGGCTGGGCGGCAAACATGAGAAAGTTCGGAAGCGCGAGCGTCAGGCCCGCCGCGACGCCACCACCAACCCGGCCCAGATAGTCACGCGCGAGCAGGTAGGTCAGAACGATGGTCGCGGCGCCCAGGATCGGCGTTACCCAGTAGGCGCCGGCCATCCCGGTTATCTCCATCGCGGCGAGCATCAAAAGGGGATAGCCAAATGGATAGGTTGGAACAGTGCCGACGGATCCTTTTTCAATGTAGCCGAGCGGATGGGTGATCGCGCTATTTTCGGGCAGGCCGAAGCGCGACAGCACGTGCTCCGGCGCGTAGAAATGTCCGTGGCTCAGGCGAATGGCTTCCGACAGGTAGCCGTAGCTATCGGCCCCGCCAACCGTGTCGTCGGCGTAGCTTCGAAAGAACGCCAGCACGGCGAGGAATGCCAGGGCAATCGCCATCGCTTCGATGGCAACGACGACACTGTGGTTGCTCGGATGCTTGACCAGAGCCGGGTCCAATCGTCGACTCGCGAGCACCGGGTCCCTCAATCTCGATTCGGTCCGCCAGGGCAGCCGTCGAATGATACCC
>JBOGTX010001010.1:0-2824 GCA_050695695.1 Chloroflexota bacterium | reverse complement strand
CGGCCGACGAACCGCGGTGGTACCGCGAAGGCTAGCTAGCCTCTCGCCCGGGTGGGGGAGAGGTTTTTTTGTTGCTCACAGGAGGTCGATGAATGGCTGACTCAAGCCGGCCGATGCGCTTCGGGATCTCGCCCGAGGTGCTCGCGGCTTTCCCGAACTACTGCGTTGGGGTGGTCGTCGCCACGGCGGTCGACAACGCCGGGCCGGCGCCGGGCGCGGCGGATCGGCTCGCCCGGGCGGTCGAGCAGATCCGCCCGGCGCTGGCGGGCCAGCCGATCGACGCCAACCCGCGGATCAAAGCCTGGATCGACGCCTTTCGCCAGGCGGGGATCGATCCGGTGGAGTTTCCGCCGTCGGTCGCGGCGCTCGCCCGCAGGGCGGTCGAAGGCGAAGGTATCCCTCGGATCAACCCGGCGGTCGACCTGGCCAATGCCGCGAGTCTTGACTTCCTAACGCCGGTCGGCGCCCACGACCTGGAACGCCTGCGCGGCGACTTCTGGGTGCGCGAGAGCCGTGAAGGCGACCACTTTACCCCCCTCGGGCACCTCGAGAGCGAGCCGGTGCCGCCCGGCGAGATCGTCTTCGCCGACGATCGGGCCGTCCGCACCCGCCGCTGGGTCTGGCGGTTGGGCGAGCGCGGCAAGGTGACCGGCGCCAGCCGCGCCATCTTCTTTCCGATCGACGGCTTCCTCGGCATCACCGACGACGCGGTGCGCCAGGCCGTGACTGAGCTGTCGCGCGCCCTCGAATCGATCCTTGGCGCCAAGGTCTGGACGACGTTCGTCGATCGGGATAATCCAGTCGTCGACCTGCCGGTGCCGGTCCGCGAAGGACCCGATCCGATCGAGCGCGTCCTCGAGCGGGGAATCGTCGAGATCGTTGGGCGCGAGGAGCTGGAGCGCCGGCTGCGCGCGGGCGAGCCGATCCGAATCTACCTCGGCATCGATCCGACCAGCCCGGTCATCCATTTGGGGCATGCGGTCGCCCTCCGCAAGCTTCGTCAGCTTCAAGACCTGGGGAACAAGATCGTCTTGCTGATCGGCGACTTCACCGGCCGGATCGGCGATCCGACCGATAAAAGCGCCATGCGCGTCCAGCTCACCCACGCCGAAGTGCTCGAAAACGCCGCGAGCTACCTCGAGCAGGCGTCGCGGATTCTCGACGTCGCGTCGCCGACGAACCCGGTCGAGATTCGCTACAACGGCGAGTGGTGGGACAAAATGACCAGCCGCGACATGATCGAGCTGGCAGCCAACTTCACCGCCCAGCAGATGCTCCAGCGCGACATGTTCCAGCGGCGACTCGAGGAGAACAAGCCGATCGGCCTGCACGAGTTCCTCTACCCGCTGCTCCAGGGCTACGACAGCGTCGCCCTCGAGGTCGACGCCGAGATCGGCGGCACCGACCAGACTTTCAACATGCTCGTCGGTCGAACTCTCGTGCGAGTGTTGCAAAACCGCGAAAAGTTCGTCCTCACCGTGCCGTTGCTCGAAGGCACCGACGGCCGCAAGATGAGCAAGAGCTATCACAACGTCATCGGCATCGCCGAGCCGCCCTACGAGATGTACGGCAAGGTCATGTCGCTCAAGGACGATCTGATCGTCCGCTACTTCGAGCTGCTGACCGATCTGCCCGAGGCGGAGCTGCGCGAGCTGGCCGAGCGCATCGCCCGCGGCACGGTGAATCCGATGGACCTGAAGAAGCGCCTGGCGTACGATCTCGTCAGCCAGTTCCACTCGCCCGAATTGGCAAAGGGCGCGGCCGAGCGCTTCGCCCGGGAGGTCCAGCGCCACGAGGTGCCCGCCGAGATTCCCGGGGTCACACTGCCCCACGGCGGCGACTGGTCGATCGCGGATCTGCTATTGGCGCTGGGACTGGCCTCGAGCAAGAGCGACGCGAAGCGATTGGTGGAACAGGGAAGCGTCTCGATCGACGGCGAGAAGGTCGCCGACCCGCGCGCGACGATCGCCGTCTCGCCGGGCATGGTCGTCCGCGGCCGGCGCCGCCAGTTCGCCCGGGTCACGATACCATCAGTGGTCGGCAAGCTATAATCAGAAAGCTGGGGAAGGATACATGGGACGATTGACGAAAGCCCTGGCGCTGGCGGGTGGCCTGGTGGCCGGGGTCGGCGCCTTCAATACCTGGCTGAGCTGGCAGGCTGGAGCGCTCGAGAGCGACCTGCCCGGCAATGGCCGTTTCTACCACTGGGTCCGCGACAACGAGGTCTACAATGTTTTCTACAAGGTCGCCGGCGAAGGCGCGCCGGTTCTGATGATCCACGGAATCGACGCCGCGGCATCTAGCTTCGAGATGCGCAAGCCCTTCGCCGCCCTGAGCCAGTCACGCCAGGTCTACGCGATCGACCTGCTCGGCTTCGGCCTGTCGGACCGGCCCGGCCGCGCCTACCTCGCGGCGGACTACGTCGACCTGATCGACGACTTTCTGCGCGACGTCGTCCAGCAACCGGCGGCGATCGTCGCCAGCTCGCTCGGCGCGGCCTTCGCCGTCGAGGTGGCGGCCCGCGCCCCCGAACGCGTGGCCCGGCTGCTCTTGATCTGTCCAACCGGCCTCGAGCGGTTGGCTGACCCTCCGGATCCCCAGCAGCGGCAGATTGGCACGATTTTGCGCACGCCGATCCTCGGCAGCGCGCTCTTCAACCTGCTGGTCTCGCGTCCCACGCTACGCTACTTCCTTTGCGACCGGAGCTACGTCGATTCGACGCTGGTGACCGACAAGCTGCTCGACGCCTACTACCGGACGACCCATCAGGATGGCGCGCGCTTCGCCCCGGCTCGGTTTCTGGCCGGTGCCCTGAACCTGAGCG
>JBOGTX010001009.1:0-1860 GCA_050695695.1 Chloroflexota bacterium | reverse complement strand
GTCGGGTATGGAGGCGTCACAAGGTACCACAATTATCTAATATCATTGTTCATTCATCCACATATCTGAGTTGATAGACCACCATAAGCAGCCAATGCGGTGTCTCGGTCGGCAAGCCACGGTTCACGGCATCGTGTCAAGTCCAGTGTCATCGTCGGCGCAGGATCACTGCCACGTTCCGAGGCGCACGCTGCGATGACCTCGCTCGTGAGTGGTAAACCGGCGTCGTGGCGCTATCATGATAAGGAGCGAGATCGACGCGAAAGGAGCCAGACCACATGTCGACGCCGAACCTCTTGGTCGCGACAAACAATCGCGGCAAGGCTGAAGAGATCGCAGCCTTACTGGACGGGTTGCCGGTGAAGGTCGTCCGCCCGATCGACCTCGGGTTGAGCCTCGACGTCGCCGAGACTGGCTCGTCCTACGCCGAAAACGCGCGCCTCAAAGCCCGCGCGTTCGCCGCCCGGAGCGGCAGGCTCAGCCTGGCGGACGACTCTGGCCTCGAGATCAAGGTGTTGGGCGGCTGGCCGGGGCTCTATTCCAGTCGCTTTGCCGGACCGACCGCCAGCGATCTGGAGCGCCAGCAAATGGTACTCGACCGATTGGCCGGACGCCCCGAAAGCGAGCGCCAGGCGAGATTCGTCTGCCACGTCGCGCTGGCGGGTCCCAGGGGCGTTCTGGCCGAGGCGGAAGGGGTGGTCGAGGGAACGATTGCCCTGGCACGGTCCGGGATCGGCGGCTTTGGCTTCGATCCGATCTTCGTCCCGGCGGGATTCGATCGAACCTTCGGCGAGCTACCGGCGGAGCTCAAACGCGAGATCAGCCACCGGGCGCGGGCGATCGCGAAGATCCGCCCGGCGATCGAGCGGCTGGTCCGCTCGCCGTAGGGCTCCCGGCGGCTTCCCAGCGGGCAAGGCGCGCTTCGAGGGCGTCGAGGCGCGCGGCCACCCCAGCGATTGCCTGACTCTGGTCGTCGAGCGCCCGGGCGATCGCGTCGAGCTGGCCCGCGAGATCATCCAGCATCCCTGGCGCCGGGCCAACCACGGTCGCCTCGGATCGTTCGGCGGGCGGCTCCGCGCCCGGGTCGGCGGCGGCGACCCGCGGCGTCAGCGGCCTGGCCCGGGGCGACCCGCGCCCAGGCCCGGAATCATCGCTCCGTCGTGGGATCGACGCCCAGAGCGTGCCGGCCAGTTGGGCATGGACGGCGTCGTAGGTGAGCCCGGTGGCCAGCAGCGCCTTGGCCCGCCCCAGTGCTTCAAGATCGTCGAGCGTGTAGCGACGGTGGCGGACGGTGTGCCCCGGCCCGTGGCCGGCCCCCTGGGCGTCCGCGGATAGCACCGCCGCGAAGATCGACGCGTAGGCCCGCAACATGCTCGCGGGCAGGCCAAGTAATCGGGCAGCCTCGCCCGCGCCGTACAAACCCGGCCGTGGATCGTCGTTCATCCAGCCATCCTTCGGCGGTACGAGGCGCGGCGCGCCCCCTCCTCGGGTCGGCCCACCCGGAGCCCTTCCGGGCGACCACCGCGCGGGCGCGCTCGATGGCCCCGAACGCGGCACGCCACGACCGCAGCGTGTTCCAACCGACCCGAACCCTACACCGACCACCTGATGCTCGTCAACGGCCCGGCCCAGGCGAAGCCCGCGCCGGGCCACCGGACGTCAGCGCTCCGGCCGGATCGCCCGAATCCACCGGATCGTCGTCGTCGCGCCAGGGTCTTTGCGCCATCCACATCGTTATGGCAATCTCGACGAATCGCTGGATCCGCTAGCGGTCACTCTTTTGCCCACATCCCCTCCACCGTTATTCTGTCACGTCGTCTTTATGTAGCGCAAATGATGTCGAAAGTCGCGGTTTGGAGG
>JBOGTX010001008.1:0-5231 GCA_050695695.1 Chloroflexota bacterium | reverse complement strand
GGGGAGAGCGGGACAGGGTGAGAGAGGTCTCCCCGGCGCGCCAGCCAAAATTCGGGATGCTTCGCGCCATTCCCTATGGCCGTAGCACCACTTTCCCGGCGTCCTTCGCCTCGGCCTTGCGGAATCCTTCGGACCAGTCGGCGAGGGGCAGCGCCTCGGTGAGAACCGGCCGCGGATCGACCAGGCCGTCGGCCAGAAGTCGAAGGGTGCGCGTCCAGGTGTCGGGCAGGGTCGCGAAGGGGCCAGCGACGCTGATCTCGCGCATGACGGCCTGGGTCAGGTCGAAGCGAATCGGCGCGCCGTAGAGACCGATCTGGACGTAGCGGCCTCCCCGGGCGGCGAGGTCGAGGCAGGTCTCGGCCGATTTTTCCGCGCCGGCGCACTCGACGACGACGTCGGCGCCGTTGCCTTCGGTCAGGTCGCGCACGTAGGCGATCGGGTCGGTCTCCTGGACGTTCAGCACGTGCGGAATGCCGACCTGGCGGGCGATCTCGAGCCGGCGGGCGTCGGCGGCGAGACCGAGCACGACGATCGTCGCGCCGGTCGTCTTCGCGACCAGCGCGCTGAAGAGGCCGATCGGTCCCGGGCCGGAGATGACGACCACGTCGCCCGGCTTCGGTCGGGCGAAGTCGACGATGCCGCGAACGCAGCAGGCCAGCGGCTCGGTCAGCGCGCCGGTCACCTCGTCGACGTTGGCCGGCAGGTGAAACAGGTTGTGGGCCGGCACAACGAGCCAGGGGGCCATGGCGCCGTTCACGCCGGAGCCGAAGGAGAGGCGGTTGGGGCACAGGTTTGGCCGACCGGAGCGACAGAACCGACACTGGCCACAGGTGTAGCTGTAGGGGATCGCGGTGATCCGATCTCCCACCCGCGCATTCTCCACCCCCGCCCCAACTTCGACGATCGTGCCGCCCAGCTCGTGACCGAGGATGACCGGCGGCCGCGTTGGATACTCATCGTGCAGGATGTGCAGATCGGTCCCGCAAATGCCGCACGCGGCAACCTTGACGCGCACCTGGCCGGGTCCAAGCTCGGGCTCCGGCATCTCGCGCAGCGCCACGTTCCCATCGCCACGGGCAAACTTGACGACGCCTTTCATGAAACCTCCACCGGCGAAGTCGTTCTATCTGCCTGAACTGGCAAAAGCTCCAGGCCGACCGCGTCGTTCAGCGCGGCCCAATGGCGCTGCTCGTCGGCCGTCGGCGGTGTCAGCGCGACGGCCTGGCGGGCGGTCACCTCGTCCAGATCCCGCAGCGTGGCTCGCAGCTCGCGGCTGAAGCGATCGCCAAGGGCGCGTAGCTCCTGGCTCGCCTCGGGCGCGGCTGTCGCCCGTGCCCGCTCCTCGGCTTGAGCCGCCGCCGGGAACGCCGCGCGCTCGAACTGCCGCCAGCGCGTCTGAACCGTCGATCTCAGCGCTGGGTAGGCGTCGACCCGCCGCTGGATCCGCTCGTTGAGCCACCAGGGCGACGCCGGGTCGAAGCGCGCGCCGCCGTTGGCCAGGGTGGGATCGGCCGGGCCAGCCGCGACGTAGATCGGGTGGACCGCGCTCAGGCAGGGCGAGCCAAAGCTGTGCCAGGCGACCGCGGTCAGCGGCGCCGGCTGATTCGGGCGAAGCTGGGCGACGATGCTCGCCGCGGTCGCGCCAACTCGGGGCGGCGTCTCGTGCATGCAGATCGGCGTCGGGGTCGGCTGGCCCGCCGAATCGAACGAAACGCCCGCGTGGTCGCGCAGCACCGCCAGCAGATCGGCGACGCCGAACGTCGGCTGACCGCCGAGCACGTCGGTGGCGCGCGCGACGCGACACTGCCCCGAGCGGACGTCGTGGCCGGGATCGCCGTAGGCGCGCGCGAAATCGAAGTCCCGGGCGTCGCTCAACCAGCCCCGGGCGATGGCGTGGTCGATCAGATCGTCGGACGCTTCATCCCACTCGGTGCCGATGGTGTAGCAGTTGGAAATCGCGCGGCGACCTTTGACCCGCTCGGCCACCCAGTAGCGTCCCGCCGTCTCGAGGACCCAGGCCTCGCGCGGATCGGCGATGATGAACGAGTTGTGATACGACCTTGGCTGGATCAGGTCGGCATTCCCACCCTGGCCGAACTCTTCGAGCAGCTCGACGATCACGTGGAGCGCCTGATAGGCGGTCCGTCCGCGCTCGAGGCCCAGCCGCAGGTAATCCATGCCGAGCAGTCCGGTGTCCTCGTAGCCGTCGCGCCCGTACACCGCTTCGTTCCCGATCGCCACGCCGTGCTCGTTGACCCCGATCTCGAAGCCCCAGATCCAGTAGGGCCGCGAGCCGATCAGGGCGAACGTCTCGCGCGCCTGGGGGATCGCGCGGTGAGTGCATTGGACCTGGGCGTCGGCTGGATACTCCCGACGAGGATAGTAGCAAAGCGGCTGACACTCGTTGGCCTTGCGATCGCTGTTCTTGGCGAAAATGACCGAGCCATCGGCCGTGGCCGAGCCGGTGACCACCGACGTATCGCACATGCTGTCCTCCTCCAACGATTCCGCATTATAGCGCTTCTTCGCTCGCGGCGGCGCGCTTTGCTTGACAGAGTGTCGCGAGGGTATAGAATGGCCCGCGAGCTCCCCCACGTTTGACGAAGGCTGGGCCCGCCGCCCGAGGAGACCGCGCCATGGCGATCGCGCAACTCTCGCGCAAGGAGGAGATCTGGCTCGCCTGCAAGGCGAAGACCTGCTGCTACGTCGCCACGGTGATCCCGACCGGGCGCGACGTTTGGCGAATCGCCCGCGCGCTCGACGCGCCACCCCGGACGTTCCTGAGGGCGTTCGAATCTCCGACCCGCCGACGCGATGCGTTCGCGCTCGACGGGTCCGAGCGTCGATTCCGCCTCGCGCTCGCGAAGCAGCCGAGTCGGCGGCGAAAGGCTCCGGCGCCGTGCATCTTTCTGATGAAGACGAACGCCGGGCAGCATCGCTGCGGCCTCGGCGGCCTGCGCCCGATGAGCTGCCGGGCCTTTCCGTCCGAGCTGAGCGCCGGTGGCATCGTCGGGGTGAATGGACTGGGCTGCACCTGTCGTGACTGGAACCTGACCGACGTAGACGTGGACGTCGAGCGCGGGCTTGTCGAGACGCGCCTGGCGGATGCCGACGAGTACGCCGAGGTGGTCGCGCGGTGGAACGACCTGGTGTGCGCGGAGCCCGACGGACACGCCTTCGACTTTCCGAGCTACTGCGCCTACCTCCTGGCGGCGTACGACGAGATCGACGCGAACGGGGATCGGTGATGGTCGAAACTGGACATAACCCTTGCAACACCTGCGGCGCCTGTTGCCGGTCGTACATCGTTCCGTTGTGCGGTCGCGACGTCTGGGAGGTGTGCGTGCACCAGCGGTTCGATCCCAGCGACTTCGTCACCGCGTTTCCCTTGCCCAAGCCGAGTCCGGAGGGCTTTCGGCTCAACCAGGAAGGCTTTTCCTTTGCCCTCGCCCTCGACAAGCAAGGCGAGTTCGAGTTCTCCCGTCCCTGCACGTTTCTGGTGTCGCTGGGTGGTGGACACACCCGCTGTGGGATTTACGCCCATCGCCCGACGGTGTGCCGGACCTACCCGATGATTCAGGTGCGCGATTGGATCGTTCAGCGAAAAGACTCGCTCTGTCCCCCCGACTCGTGGCCGAGCGAGGAAGTTCGCCAGCCCTCCTGGCGAAAGAACGTCCAGCGGGTTCAGATGCAGTTCGATCTGTATTACGAGGTCGTCGCGCGGTGGAACGCGCGGGTGGTCAGTCAGCCCGCGGATACGACCTACGTCATCGGCGCCTATTACGACTACTTGCTGAACGTGTACGGCCGGCTGGCGGCGCTGGACGCCGAGCTCGGCGACGACCTCCTCGATCGGGTCATCGCGAACTGGGGCAGCGTGCCGGCGTCCGGCGACTTCGCCGACGAGTCGATCGACCGGGACCAGTTTCCCTGGGTCTCCTACCTGGGCGCGTTTCGTGAGGTGGTCGACGAGTTCTACCCGGACGTCCCGCCCCTACCGTCGGTCGTTCTGCGGCTCGCGGTCCCTGGCGCGCGACGCGGTCCACCGAGGAAGATGATTCCGGACGAGTTGCTCGAGCCGGAGGCGGAGGCAGAAACCGCCGGTCGGTGAAGAGCCGCGCTGAGCACCCCGCTCGGTCTGGCCCAGTCTACTCCTGACTGACCGCCCCGACCTTCAGCGCGATGTCGTTCCAGGCCTCGGCCAGGGTGCTGGACGCGCGGAACAGCGGAAAGAGCTCGCTCCAGAGCGCGTCCAGGCTGGCCCGGGCCGTGGCCGAGTCGCCAGCGAGGGCGGCCAGTTTCAACTCTTCGCCGTGGCGTTGCTGGGCGCTGGCGCAGCGGGTCGCGATCTCGGCGAGTTGGCGCGCGGCCTCGACCTGGCGATCGACCAGCTCCGCGACGCTTTCCGGGGGATCGGCGATGCCGTCGCGCTCGCGCGAGCGCCAGCCGGCGTAGCGCGGCGGCCGCTTCTGGCCGCCCTCCTGCGGATCCGCAGTCCAGAAGGTGTGGGTGGGGTCGATGTGGGGCGTGACCGACAGGTACATGGTCATCGGTCGATCGCCGATCACCCGGACCTGGTGCAACTGGTCGCGGCGGGCGAAGCAGGCCTGACCCGGTCCGAGGACGGCGCGGTCGCCGTCGATCTCGAACTCGCACTGTCCGTCGAGAATCAGAAACATTTCGTGGCCAAGGTCGTGGCTGTGGCGGCTCGCGACCTCGCCGGGCTCCATGCGCAGGAACCGCCCGCGAATCTCGGGGGTGACGACGATGTTGCGAACGTCGGTGCGAAAGTCGTAGACGTCGAAAGGCACGGCGGGCTCCTCCAGGTGAGAATGTCGCGGCCCATTCTACGCGTTCGCGCGAGCTGGCGCGAGAGGCAACCAAGTCCGTTGACCCTCCGTATATTGACTCTTGCCGGACGGTTGGGTAACGTGCTGAGTGCGAGACGCATTGGCGCATCGTTGGAGGACGCGCGTGAAGGTGACGAGTCGGGAGATCCGGCTGAGCAAGCGATGGTTCCTTGGTTATCTAGCGATCGGCGCGGCGGGGACCGCGCTGGCGGCGTGTTCGTCGGCGGCACCGGCCAGCCCGACCGCCGCGGCGAGTGGCGCGACGAGCGCGAGCCCGGCCCCGACCAGCGCCCCGGCGACGGCAGCAAGTCCGGCCGCGACGACCGCTCCGGCCACGTCGGCAAGTCCCGCGGCCACCGCGGCGGGCGCGACGACCAGCGG
>JBOGTX010001007.1:0-1805 GCA_050695695.1 Chloroflexota bacterium | reverse complement strand
GGGCAACGTGCTGACCGGTCCAAGCGCCTCTCCCCGCGCGGGAGAGGCTGGGAGAGAGGTCTCCTTGAGGCGACGGGCAGAAATTCGGGATATCTCATGCTGGGAATGGTACGGCCAGGAGGAGCAGCGATGAAGTATTTCGCGTCGACTTTGTGTTTGCAGGACGATCCCAAGAAGATCGAGATGTACAAGGAGTACCACCGGAACGTCTGGCCGGAGGTGCTGGCCGACTTGCGGCAGGGCGGGATCCGCGACATGAAGATCTTCCTGCGCGGACGCCGCATGTTCATGTTCGTCGAAACCGACGACGACTACGACTCGGCCAACGGTCTGCGTCGCGCCGGGAGCAGCAGCCCGAGGTCGCGGGAGTGGAACGAGATCATGGCAACCCTCCAGGAGCGCGCCCCCGAGGCGAATCCAGACGAGTGGTGGGCGCCGATGGAGCTCGTCTTCGACTCGGATTGGCCGCGACACTTGCCGACGTAGTTATTGGCTCGTAGAGGAGGACCGTCGTGCGTATCACCGACGTCAAAGTCACGGTCGTCGAAATGTCGGGGACCGGACGACAACTGGAGATCATCCCGACCGGGAATCCGCGGCGACTCCGGTATACGCACCGCGCCCACCCCACGGCGACGCCAAATCGCGAGCTTTTCCTGCGCGTGCTCACCGACGAGGGAATCGAAGGCGTTTGCACCGCTAGCTCGCCCGAGCTGACCCCGGCCGTCCTCGAGGTCTTGAAGACGCAGGTCATCGGCGCCGACCCGCTGCGCCGTGAAGAAATCTACCAGAAGCTGCACCGGGGAACGCGCTGGGTGTACCAGACTCCGGGCTGGTTTGGCAACTTCGACAACTGCCTCTGGGATCTCGCCGGTAAGGTCGCCGGCCTGCCGGTTTGCAAGCTTCTCGGTCAAGTTCGCGATCGGATTCCTGCCTACCTGACCGGCGGCGACGGCGATGGATCACCCGATCATTACCGTCGAGTGATCGAGCATGCCCGCGAAGCCTGGGGCATCGGCGCCTACAAGTTCCACAACTATCAGGGGGCGCGCGAGCACGTCAAGCTCTTTCGCGAGGTGCGCCGGGAGGTCGGCGACGACTACGTGCTGATCAACGATCCGGTCTGCTCCTACTCGCTGCGCGAAGCGATCGAGGTTGGTCGTGTGATGGAGGAGCTCGACTTCCTCTGGCTCGAGGAGCCCTTCTACGAGCAGGAGCTTCGGCAATACCAGGAGCTGTGCGCGGCGCTGACGATGCCGGTCATGGCGACCGAGATGCTGATGTACGACGTGAACCTTTGCGCGCAATGGCTGCTGGCCGGCGCCACCGACCGGGTGCGGGCGAACGCCCGAAATGGAACGACGAGCCTGGTCAAACTGGCGCACTTCGCCGAGTTATTTGGCGCGAACGTCGAGATGAACGCGATCGGCGGGCTGGGCGGACACGTTCACGTGCAGCTGCAATGCGCCATCGCCAACACCGAATATTACGAATACTTCACCGGCCGCGCCGAGCACGCTCGGGAAAGCGGCATCACCAACCCGCCGGACGCGGTCGACGGTCAGCTCGCTCCGTCGATGCTGCCGGGTTGGGGCGCGGAGATCGACTGGGACTACGTGAAAAAGCGGACGATTGCCGAATTCTGACATAAGGTAGAGGAGAGGATGACGATGCTCACGATGGATTTCGAGACCTACGTGCCGACGAACTCACCCCCGGCCGAACGGGCCGAAGTGCTGGCCGCGATTCTGAAAAACGAAGCTGCCGCCGGCATCGAGTACGCGGTGGTTATGCCAAACCCCACC
>JBOGTX010001006.1:0-4012 GCA_050695695.1 Chloroflexota bacterium | reverse complement strand
TCCAGCCTCCAAAACCTTCATAAAAATTCGTGCTTCCCGCGCACCAAAATATCCGTCATACCGCACACGGTGTCAAGAGGACTTCCGGGCTATTCGGGAAGGTGTGCCCTGGGCGATACTCCCGCGCGCCGGACACTCCCGCGCGCGTTGACACCTCCCGGCGCGCGTGATACCGTTTGGGCGCCCGCGCGAAGCCAGCGACGCACGGTCAAATAGTCCTATGAGGAGGCTCACACGGTGGCGTTTAAAGTCGTGGCCACGGGGTTCGGCGGCCGGGTGGCCGACACATCCCACGAGAACGAGGGACTCAAATCGCTCGGCGTCTCGGTGCAAACGGTCAATGCCAGCACCGAAGATGAGTACATCGCTCAGGTGAACGACGCCGACGCGGTCATCACCGGGCGATTCGCGCTCAACGCGCGGGTGATCGGCGCGCTCGAAAGGTGCAAGGTGATCGCCACCGGCGGCGTCGGCGTCGATCGGATCGACCTCGACGCGGCGACGGCGAAAAATATCGTCGTGACCAACGTGCCGGACGTCTTCATCGAAGAAGTCGCGGTCCAGGCCATGATGCTCCTGCTCTGCTGCGCTAAGAAGACGATTCCGCTCGACCGCGCCGTCCGCGAGAACCGCTGGCGGGACTCACGCAAGTACATGTCGCCGATGCCCCGGGTGGTCGGAGATACCCTCGGCATCGTCGCCTTCGGCAACATCCCTCGGCTGGTCGCCAAGAAGGCGAAGGGCTTCGATATGAAGGTCCTGGCCTGGGATCCCTACGTCCCGGACGAGGTCTTCGCCCAGCATGGCGTCGAGCGGGTGACCGATCTGGTCGAGTTGTTCCGACGCGCCGACTTCATCTCGTCTCACCTGCCGCTGAATCCCGGCACGAAGGGCGTGCTCGACTACGCCTGTTTCAGCGCGATGAAGCCAACCGCTTACTTCATCAACACCGGTCGTGGCCCGACCCAAAACGAAGCCGACCTGATCCGGGCGCTGCAAGAGAAGAAGCTCGCCGGGGCTGGCCTTGACGTGATGGAGATCGAGCCGACCCGACCGGACAATCCCCTGCACGCGATGGACAACGTCGTGCTCACGCCTCACACCGCGTCGGTCTCCGACTGGTCCGACGTCGAGCGGCGCCTTCGGGTGGGCCAGGAAATCGCGGCGATCCTGCAGGGCCGCATGCCGCGCAACGTGGTCAACAAAGACGTGCTCAAGAAGGTAACCCTGTCACAACCGGTTCGGGCCTGACCGCTAAAGTCGAGCCCAGCATCAAAACTGCCTGGATTTGCGGAGCAAGTCCAGGCAGTTTTGATGCTGGGCTGAGGTAGAGTAGTTCGAGATGAGAGGTCTTCCCGGCTGGGCGACGACCGGGAATACCTCTCCCTCCGAAGGGCAGATCTACGATAGGCGGCGGCGGCCGAAGATTCCGGCGCCCGCGAGGGTAAGGCCGCCCGCGATCAGCAGCCAGACGGCAGCGGCTGGCGCGCCACCAGTCTGGGGAAGCCTCGGTCGGCTGGCGGATACCCCCAGCACGATCGGCGACGGACTGGCGACAATCGGCACTGGGCTGGCCACCGTCGTGACGACGACGCGCGGGGTCGAGGTCGCGATCGGGGTCGCGGCCGCTCCCAGGACGATCGTCCCACCGCTACTGGGCGGCGAGGTACCGGGCGATCCGGAGGTCGGCGTATTCGTCGGCGTGCTGGTCGGGGTCGGGGAATTCGACGGGGTATGCCCGCCCGGTGTGTTCGTCGGAGTACTGGTCGGGGTATTGGTCGGCGTGCTCGTTGAGGTCTGGGTTGGAGTATTCGTTGGCGTGCTGGTCGGAGTATTCGTTAGTGTCCCGGTTGGCGTGCTGGTCAAGGTTCCGGTCGGAGTGCTCGTCGGCGTATTGGACGGCGTGCTGGTCGGAGTATTGGTGGGCGTGTTCGTTGGGGTACTGGTCGATGTGTTCGTTGGGGTATTGGTCGATGTGTTCGTTGGGGTATTGGTCGACGTGCTGGTTGGCGTATTCGTCGGCGTGTGATGGAAGACCGGTGTATTCGTCGGCGTGCTGCTGGCCTGATGAATTGGCGTGTTGGTGGGAGTGGCGCTGGCCTGATGAATTGGCGTGTTGGTCGGGGTCACGCTGCCCCGATGGATCGGCGTGTTCGTGGGGGACGACTTGCCCCAACCACCATCGCCGCCCCCTTGCTGATGGTTGTCGGTTGGTCCGCTCGGGTTCGATCCGACGTGGCCGCCACCCGCGACGCCGCCGTGGTCGCCTCCCGCGTTCGCGGACGGGGACGACATCGCGATGATCGCGACCGAGACGAGGAGCGCGCAGATGAGCATGACCCAGACATGACGGTCTGGTCGATCCGATAGCTTCACGAGAGCCTCCGATTGATTCACCCGCTCTTTTCGATCCCGTGAACCGAGCCGCGGATGGCGGGCTGACTTGCGCGGACACGTTTGAGCACGAACGGGGAGCTGGATCCCAGGAACTCGAAGGAGCGCGAGCCGGACCCGAGTGGGAGTCGCCCAAACGCCGCTGGGGAGGTCGACCGGTCGCTCATTCGAAGAAGCGGATGATTAAGCTGTCGAGAACTGGCGGAATACAAAGGAACGCCCGTTCCGACCGCCATCGGAACTTCGAGGCGTCGCCGCGCGCATCGTGCAAGCCTTGCCTGTCCTTGGCTGTTGTCGTGACGCCGCGTGGTTCTCCGGCCCTCGCTGCACGATCCGCGCCAGCCTGCCCAGCGCTCGGAAGGTCTCTGGGGTCTCTCGAAACTCGCGCTGATGCAACCCGTACTCCAGGATCATAGTTTTCGATCGTTGAGAAAGCGTTGAGAATGCGTGAAAAAAGCGTAGTACTTCGCCCCTGAATCCGCCGCCCTGGCGAGACCGCGTCCGCGCGAGTGCCGCCGCGCCTGGCATACCCTCTGCCCGGCCGATGCCGCGGGCCATCGGAGGTGGCGTGTCTCACTGCGCAATTCACCGGTCGTTTCGCAATCGTGTCTTGATCGCGCTGCTGCCATTCGCGCGGGCGATCTTCGCGATCCAGGATGCGATCTACCGCCTCCTTGGGTTGGACCGCGCCGAAGTCAGCACCACCCCGCCATCGGTTCCGATCGAACAGGCAGCCCCGTACGCGCCGACCACCGGGCTTTTCGCGAGCCGCCACGGGGGCCGTCTCTTTTATCGGGAGTGGCCGGTGGTGGGAGGCCAGCCTCGGGCGGCGGTGATCGCCTTCGACGGCCTGGGCAGTTACTCCAAGCAGTTCCACCCGATGGGGCCGGCCCTGCAACCACGAGGGATCGTGGCGATCGGGCTCGACCTGCCGGGGCACGGTCTGTCCGATGGTCCGCGCAGCGATCTCGCGTACCTGCCCCTTATTCTCGACGGCGTCGCCGACGCGATCGCCTTCTTTGCCCGATCCTACCCCGACACGCCGATCTACCTCCTCGGCGAGAGCCTCGGGGCGACCCTGGCGGTGCGCGTGGCGGCGCGACCGACGCGTCACCCCAGCCTGGCCGGCCTGATTCTCGCCTCGCCCGAGCTCGAGCCAACGCATCTCTCGGCGAAGGGTGGGGCGGCGGCCTGGGTCCAGATCCTGACGCAAGTCCCCTATTTCTTCTTCTGGTCGCGCGCCCGCAGCGTGGACATCGCCGGGCGCGAGAAGCTGGTCGCGCGTGGCCTCGCGGTGTATGAGCGCTCACGGGTCGATCCGCTCCGGAACAATCTGGTGAGCGTGCGAACGATCGTGGATGCTTTCGAGCTGATCGTCTCGACTCCCTTCTGGGCCCAGCGCACCGGCCTGCCGACCCTGCTGCTCCAGGCCGAGTGCGACCTGGTGACCGAGCCGGCGGCGGCGAGCGCCCTCCTCGATTGTCTGAAGACGGGCGACAAAGAACTGGTGTACTTCGCCGGCGCCGCTCACGGCCTGTTTTACGACCCCGATACTCCCGAGGTGCTCCAGGTCATGGCCGACTGGCTGACCCGCCATTGCTCGCGCTGGCCGCGGGGC
>JBOGTX010001005.1:0-2294 GCA_050695695.1 Chloroflexota bacterium | reverse complement strand
CCAAAAGGATGCTTAGGACCAGCAGGAAAGTTAACACTGCCCCTGCGAATCGTGTGGGGTTCATGGACCTACCTCCGGCGTGCAAGCATCCGTCCGATTCGCGTTCCCAGGTTGCCCCGAGACGAATGCCTTCTCCCATTCTGACCAACTGGGTCACGATGAGCAAGTCTGGCGGTCAGCCACAGCGGTTCCCTCGACGGATGCAGATGCCGAGGCCAAACGCCAGACCAGCCAGGGTGAGCAGAAACAAAAGCGGGACTCCGCCCGTCCTAGGCAGGCCGGCCGGCACGGGCGGACGCGGACGGGTGTTTGGGAGATTGCCACATGCGACAATCGTACCCCCAGCCTTGTGGATCAAGACGAGATGATCGCCATCGAGCAACGAGAGAAACGGCGTGCTGATCGTCGTCGTCATCCTGAACGCCCCGTCAGAGGTCAGGCTAATCGCCCCAAGCCGGAAGACGATTTCGCCCGGGCGATCGCAGCTCCCCGATCGAATTTCGCCGGTAAAAGAGCTGCCCCCTGATCCACCGATGAGAGCAACCGTGACTACAACCTGACTGCCCACTTGCTCCAGGACAGCGACACCACTGACCCCCGACCTTGCCACTTGGAACAAGTCAGCTTTTGACGTCGCAGCGCCTTGGGCATTGGTGGGAGTCGTATTGAAAACAAGCGAGAGGGCGAGCGTGACAATCGCCAATGCAATTGGAAATTGGAGCTTCATCTCATCCTCCCATACCTCGGCAGGGCGGTCAGTTGCTGGTCAGAAAAACCAAGACCGCCTAAGAGGGACACGACACGATCTTCGACCGAGCGAAAGAAATACTCCTGTGCGGCGTTCAGGGTTCTCATCTGGACAGAACAGTCGTCAAACCGAAGGTCGAGCAAGCCAAATCGCGCAATCTGGTCAATCAGAGCCCGTCGGTCTTCGAGGGAGCTACTTCGGTATTCGAGGGAGCTACTAACGTAGATTACGTGCGAATGGCGGCCCATTCGTCCAGGAACGGGAGAGCCAGTTGGCAGCCGGGCGCAACGTTGTACCCGAAACCGAGCGAGATCTCCCGCCCGGGGCTGTCCGCCGCGAAGGTCAGGGTGAGACCGTGATCGTCGTGCCGGACCAGCGCGCGACTCCGAGCGCCGATCCGGACCAGCTCCTTGATGCTGGCGGCCGCCAGGAGCGTGTGTCCGAGCAACTGGCGCCGGAACCAGCGCACCAGATTCTGCGCGAAGAGGACCAATGCCTCGTCGAAGGCGATCCCGTCCTGATGGCGCGTCGGCAGAGGGCGACTGGCGAAGAGGCCCTTCCCTTCTTTGATCCCCGCCTCAATCGTCTGACGCCCATTGTAGAAAACACCGACCCGGCGGGTCGACCAGTTCTTCGCCGTCAGCGACGGGGTCGCCACCAGGCTCGACCACCGCTCGGGGCGCGCGTCGCCCCACCATTGCGTACACACGAACAGGCGCAAGGGATAGGGACACTCGCCCAAGGAGGTCTCTTTGCTCTCGGCGAGGAACCCGTTCTTGCTCACCTTCTCCCATTTCAGGCCCTCTTCCAACCGCAGCCGCTCGGGCACCCGGTGATGATGCACCCGCGCGACGAAGTCGTAGCCCTGCTCGTCGAGCCAGGCGAGCTTGGCCGCGTGGCCAAAGCCGCCATCCATCCGCAAGATAATCCGCCGCGGGTTCGGATTGGCGGCGTTCTCGGCGGCGAGGGCGTCGCGACGGGTCTGCAGCTCGAGAATCGCGGCCTGGAGCTTCTCGCGATCGGTCTCCCAGCGCTTGACGTGACGACGCAGGAAGATGTTCCCGTTCTGACGACGGGCGATCTCCGCCTCGACCGCCGCCAGCCGATCGTCCAACTCCCGGATGCGCTCGTCGAAGAGCTCGACCCGCCGCCGGGGCCGGCCCACCTCGCGTTCGATCAAGGCGACGAGTTCTTCCAGACAGTGGATCTCGACGGTGCGGCCCGAATGGAGGAAGCCGCCGAGCACGAAGGGATCCTGCGGCCCGGCCAGTTGGGCGCGGGCGAACTGGTAGCCGCGCCCGGTCCCGTCCACTTCCCCCATGGACCCGAAGTCGGCCCCCTCATCGGTTGTCGCCTGGTCGCTCACGACCAGGCCGGTCAGATCCAGGTCGAGGACCAGCCACGCCGGGCTGATCGCGCGCAAGACCCGCCGCCGATAGGGATCGATCACTTGGCGCAGCGTCGCCTGCAGAGTCGTGACCGTCTCGGGCGAGGCAGCCCGAAGGAGCGCGCTCACGCCGGAGGCCGAGGCGAGCGACTCCTGGCC
>JBOGTX010001004.1:0-2507 GCA_050695695.1 Chloroflexota bacterium | reverse complement strand
GCTGAAGGCGAACGAGCGGCTAACCTACTACGCCGGACACTTCTCGCTGGTCGAGGTGGACAGCACGTTCTACCACCTGCAGCCGGCGAGCAGTTTTGCCCGCTGGGCCGAGCGGACGCCCGCTGGCTTCGTCTTCGACGTGAAAGCCTATCGCGAGCTCACGGGACACGACCGCGCGGTCGAGCCCTCGGCCGCGACGTTCGAGCGATTCGGCGCGTCGCTGCGGCCGCTCCAGGAAGCCGGGAAGCTCCGGGCGATCCTGTTCCAGTTTCCGCCCTGGTTCACCAATCAGCCGAGGAACCGAGACTATCTGAGCGTTTGTCAGGAGTTTTTTCCGGACCAGACCCTGGCGATCGAGTTTCGCCACGAGAGCTGGCTCATCCCCGAGGGACGGGAAGCGACATTGGCGTTGTTGCGCGAGCGGGGGCTCGTCCACGTCATGGTCGACGAGCCGCGGATTGGCGGCGGAAGCGTGCCGACGGTCATCGCGACCACCAGCCCATCCCTGGCGGTCGCCCGTTTTCACGGACGCAACCGACAGACCTGGTACGCGCGAGTTGAGACGACCGGTGAGCGTTTCAATTACCGGTACCAGCCCGAGGAGCTGCGGGAGTGGCTTCCCGGGCTCGCCAGCGTCGCGGCGCAAGTCTCCGAGATTCACGTTCTGCTGAACAACAACCACGCCAACGATGCGGTTCGCAACGCGAAGGATTTCCAGTTGCTACTCGGGCAGCCGATGATCGAGGACGAGGCCCCGCTCGCACCGACGCTCTTCTGATGGGCGGCTTTTTTCCTTGACAGGCATAAGTTGCCGTGGTACCCTTCGATCTAACACGTACACAATATCTATGTAGCGGTCCCGCCCCAGCGAGCCCCGTGGTAGCGATGGTGGTCGGTCGGCGCGTGCCAAGCCGGACCGACCGGGAGCAGGATAACAAAAAATGAGGAGCACTGACTGATGGTTCGACCTCTGGCTGGACGGCCGACGACGGCCGAGCGAATGGTTCACACGATTCTCCAGCAACGCATTCTCGATGGGGTGCTGCGCCCCGGGGAGCGCATCGATCTCGACGCGATCGCCAGCGAGCTCGCGGTCAGCCGGACGCCCGTCCGCACGGCGCTTCGCCAGCTCGAAAGCGAAGGTCTGGTCACGATTTATCCCCATCGCGCGGTCATGGTGTCGGAGCTTTCCGCCGACGATCTCGAACAGATCTACGCGGTGCGGATCCACTTAGAGACGCTCGCCGCCCAGATGGCGGTGCCGAACCTGACCGATGCCGACATCGCCGAGATCCGTCGGATTCACCAGGAAATCGTTCAAGGAATCGACGAAGCGAATCTGGCATCCTTCGCCGAGAAGGATCGTGCCTTCCACCTCGGCCTCTACCGCGCCGCGAACAACAAGTTCCTCTCGCGCCTGATCGATGACCTGCGCAAGGCCAGCCTGCGATTCCTGACCGTCTACGCGTCGGTCGAGCGTCTGCCGAACGCGGCTGCCGAACACGAGGAGATGATCGCGGCCGCCGAGGCGCACGACGCCGAGCAGGTCGTCCAGTTGATTCAGAAGAACCTCGAGCACACCTGTACGGTGGCCGCGGCCTTCTTGCGCGCCCGAACCGCCCCGGCCGCGAACTAGCGGCGAGCGGCGCCATGGAAGCTCGTGAATCGTGGCGTCGATCGCAAGGGAGACGAGAGGTGACCGATCGCTACGTCCGGCCCAACTGGTTCACGACCAACGTCTTCAATCGGGTCGTGGCGCTGCTGACGCGGCTGGGGCTGAGCGTGTCCGGCTCGCGCGTCCTGGCGGTGCGCGGCCGGACGAGTGGGGAGTGGCGAACGACGCCGGTGAACCTGCTCGAGTACCAGGGCGCGCGGTACCTCGTCGCGCCGCGTGGCGTCACCCAGTGGGTGCGCAACATTCGGGCGAGCAGCCAGGGCGAGCTTCGCCTTGGCTGGCGGCGCGAGCCAATTCGCGTAGCCGAGTTGAGCGACGCCGAGAAGCCGGACCTGCTTCGCGCCTACCTGCGCCGCTGGCGCTTCGAGGTTGGGGTCTTCTTCGGCGGCATCGGCCCTGACGCCGCCGAAGAAGACCTCCGCCGGATCGCGCCGGGGTACCCGGTTTTTCGGATCGGGCCGGGGCGGTAGCGGCGTCAGCCGAGCGTCATGCGCCGATCCGCCCCGGCTTCCGCTCAGGGGAATCGCCCCGGACCGGCCCGAGACCGGAATTCCGCGATCATTCGCCGTACCACCTCCTCGCTCAAGCCAGCGGCGTCGTTCTCGGACAGCTTCAGGCTATCGAGGAGGATGCACGCCAGCCGGGCCGGGATCGCCGGGGAGACCCTCGGAGGAGGCTCGCTCGGACGCAGGACCGGGCGGCCGCTCAGTAGCGTCTCCCAGAAGTCGTCCTGGCTGACCTGGACCTGGGTGCGCAAGGTCGCGTGGAAGCGCCCCGGACTCATGGCTTTGTCGTCGGCAAAGGACCGGGGGGCTGCCCATCAGGCGGGGGC
>JBOGTX010001003.1:0-2367 GCA_050695695.1 Chloroflexota bacterium | reverse complement strand
GCGCGTAAGCGATGACCGGCATGATGTATTGCTTCGGCTCGCAGCACCCTCCGGTGGGCAGCCAGTGAAGATCGACCGAAAAAATGTAGATCAGGATAAAGCCGATGACGAAGTTTGGTAAGCAAATCCCGAGGGTGGCGAAAAAGGTCGTCGCGCCGTCGATCCAGGTGTTCTGCTTGACCGCCGCGACGATGCCGAAGAAGAGGCCGAAGGTGTAGGCGACGATCAAGGTTAGGATGCCGATCCGAATCGTGATCGGCCAGGCGCGGGCGATCAGGCCGATCACCGTCTCGGTCGGACTCTCGAAGGGAATGCCGAAGTCGCCGTGGAGCGCCGCCCAGATCCAGAGGAGATATTGCTGCCAGACCGGCTTGTCGAGCCCGTACTTGTGGAGGATATTCTGATAGGCGAAGGGCGGGAGCGGCTGCTTGCTGTTAACGTAGGCGAAGGGGCCGCCGGGCACCGAGTGCATCAGGGCGAAGATGACGACGGTCACGATGAAGATCGCCAGCAGCAGGCTGCCAAAGCGCCGAATAATGTAGACGAGCACCTGATGGCCTCCCGCTTCAGGCTTCGCCGACGCCTAAATGGAGCGCGATCATCGCCGGAATATCCCCGCGCCGGCGGCGACGGAGCATCGAAACCAGTTGAACGTGACTTGCCCGCAGGCCAGACGACGGGACGCGATGGACGTGGGGCCCGGTGTAGCCCACCGACCAGAAAAAGCGGTTGAGAATCGTTCCCAGGGTCAGCAGGAACCGATTGCCGGTGGCGGTGAGGAGCGCCTGGTGGAACCCGTCGTGCAGGCGTTGGGAATCCTCGTCAGTCGGGGCGTCGCGCAGCTCGACTGCCAGGTCGGCGAGCTGATCGAGCTCGGCGTCGCTGGCGCGTTCCATCAACAACTCGAAAATGCCGCGCTCGAAGATCGAGCGGACCTGGACGAACTCCTGGTTGTCGAGGTCGCCGGTATCGATCCAGGTGGCGAGCTGGCGGAAGATGTCGGTGTCCACGACGTCGCGCACGTAGATGCCGCTGCCCTGGGCAACACGGACGATGCCAAGGGTTTCGAGCGACGAGACCGCCTGGCGGATGACGTTGCGACTGACGCCCAGCGAACGCGCGAGCTCCAGCTCCGAGGGAAGGCGATCGCCGCCGGAGAGGCGATTGGCCAGGATGTAGTCTTTGATCGCCTCGGACGCGCGATCGATCAGTCGCTCGCGCCGGAGGGTCTTGAGCGGTTCGACCGTGCTACCGTCCACTGACACGCTGACCTTCTGATCCACTTATTCTACAAGTTGGCCGAGAACGCGTGGATCGTACCACCAGCGTGGACGCGAGTCAATATGCGCCTTACGCCACCCTGGCGACCTGGTGGTCGCGCGGGGAGCCCTTCCCCCGAATCGAGCGAAACGTCAGCCGCAGGTAACCGGTTTCCAGTCCAAGGCTTTCGAGGCGCCCGTGGATCGCGCCCGAGGCGCGCGCCGCGAAGGACTGGCTATCTTCGGTCGGGTCCACCGTCAGGATCGCGTAGACGATGGCGTTCCGGCGACCGCCAGCCAGGCGCACCCGAGCATCCTCGATCCCGTCGACGTCTTCGAGGTCCGACTCCAGCGCGTAGGTGATCACGTCGGCCGGATATTCGACCGCGCCGCCATCGATCACCGCCTCGAACATCCTCGATCCGCCGTCACCAAGGATTTCGAGCACCAGCACGACGGCGCAGATCGCCGCGCCAGCTACCGCCGCCAGCTCGAGCGAGGCGACCGGCACCAGGCGAGCCGCGCTCAGCTCGCCGGAGACCGCGCCAAGGGCAAGGTCCGGCGCGAAAAAGCAGAACCCCCCGGCGATCAGGCCGGTGAGCGCCAGAATGCCGATAACCAACCGATTGAAGGCGCAACGCAGGTTGGCTGTCCGGGTCATCGTCGACCTCCCACGGGTGCCGAAAATCGGCCGCGTCCACCAGATGAATCGAAGCTATCACCCAGCCCGCTAGCAGCCGTGAAGGCCACCCGCTTCCTGACACCAGCATAGCGTACCGGCGTCTTATGTACAACAACGCGCCCGGTTGGAAAAGCGT
Organism: Chloroflexota bacterium; assembly: GCA_050695695.1. Taxonomy (GTDB): domain Bacteria; phylum Chloroflexota; class UBA6077; order FW602-bin22; family CADDYW01; genus JAJPKB01. Next base: position 290 of record JBOGTX010001003.1, on the reverse strand, counting down.
TACATGGTCGAGGTGAGCAGACGCCGTGCTTACCGACGGCACGCGAGTTGCGAGAGGTCGCGGCTCCCGAAGCGGTGAACGTGCCGTTTGAACGGATGGGAAGCCGTTCTGGGCGGAGTTGAGCGCGGAAGTGAGCGAGGAGGCGAACCTTGGCAGATTTTCAGAGGTACGTCCAACCGGGGATGCGCGTCCGAGGATCGGACGGGCAAGACGTTGGAGTCGTCGCGAGACTCAGCCCCGGCGGCTTCGTCGTCACGAACCCGCCGGGCGGCGAGGTGATGGTGCCCGAT
>JBOGTX010001002.1:0-4083 GCA_050695695.1 Chloroflexota bacterium | reverse complement strand
CCACGTCCGGTGGAGAGGGGGCGAGGGGGTGAGGCCGCCCTGGCCACTTCTTGCCACGGTCCTCCTCGGCTTCGCGCTCAATTGCCTCGCAATTCAGGGCATCAACCTTGGTCTGGACGGCGGCCTGTCGCTCGCGCTTGGCGTGATTCCGCTACCGGACGCTCTCCGCTTCCTCGCCCACGACGTTCACCCGCCCCTTTATTACGTCGCGTTGCGCGGCTGGCTGGCTATCGTCGGCGCTCAGCCTTTCGCCGTGAAGTTCCTCGGGCTTGGCTTCGCAACGTTCTCAGTCGCCGCGCTCGCGGCGTGGATCCGCCGCTTTGCCGGAATCCGGGCGGCCTGCCAGGGTAGCTTGCTCCTGGCGCTCTCACCGCTTCTGATCGGCGACGCCGCGACGGTGCGCGACCTGGCGCCGTGGCTCTGCTTCGTCATCCTCGGCGGCTGGAGCTACTGCGAAGCCCGGCGCGAGCCCGCGCCTGCCCGTTGGACGTACCTTTACCTGGCGAGTGGCGTACTGGCCATCTGGACGTCCTTCCTCGCGGTCGGCGCGCTGCTCGGCCAGGCGGTCCATCTCCTGATCCGGCCGCGAAAAGGGCGCCTGATCGGTCCGCTCCTCGTGATCGGCCTGAGCATCGTTCCCTGGCTGGGATTCGCCCTTGCCCAGGGCTGGCTCGCGACGATCACGAGCGGCGGGCCGACCGGTGGCGGGGCAGAGCCAAGCCTTTTCGCGGACCTTCGCGGCGCCGTTTCGCTCCTGCTGACTGGCTCCGATTCCACGCGCCTCGCCATTCTTGGCGTGGCGGTGGCCATCGTCGCGTTCGCCGCCGCGCCCGCGCTTCGCGGAATCAGTCGTGACCGACTCGCCGAGTTCGCGCTCGTCGAGACGCTGGTGACGTTCGGCTTCGCGCTTGCCGTCACCTCGACCTGGCTCAAGCTGGGGGTGCCCTCCCGCTACCTCGCCACCGCGCTACCGACCTGGCTCTTACTCGTCGTCGTCCTGGCCGGGCGCGCTGGCCGTTGGCGGTCCTGGCTTGCCGTCGTCGCGCTGGTCGTCGTCAGCCTGACCGGCCTGTTGTCGTGGTACCGACAGCCAACGCTTCCGGCCGCTTTCTGGAATCCCCGAGGCGTCCAGGAGTTTCTCGATCGACGACTGGCGGCCAACGATCGCGTCGTGTTCCTCACGCTCGAACAGGCCGGTTACTACCAGGCACTGAGCCCACGACCACATCGGTGGACAGCCATCCCGGTCGGGACCGGCTATCTCGAGCGCGATGCGCGCGCCAACGCGGAGCGCTCGCTTTCGCCACTCCTGAGCAGCGACCGAGCCATCTGGCTGGTGGAATACCACGGTGTCCTGGGACCCGGGCAGCGCGACGTCGACGGCTGGCTGGCGGCCCACGCCTATCCGCTCCCGCCGATCGGGCTCAGCGATTCGGATGCGCACCCCTTTCTGAGCGGCGCGTCGCTTGGTCCCGATCGCCCCCTGGCGGCCCGCTTCGCCGACGACGTCTGGCTCGACGCCGTCGCTTTCCCGGAGGGCGCCCAATCGGGCAGCGCCATTCCGGTGCGGCTGACCTGGCGCGCCAGCCACCCACTCTCCCGTGACCTCACCGTTTTCGTTCACCTCGTCGATCAACGAGGGCAGACGGTTGCCCAACAGGACGCGAAGCCGGTGGATGGGCTCGATCCCACGCTCAACTGGCGGGGAACGGTCGTCGACCGCCACGGCCTCGTCATTCCGCCGACCGCGGCCCCTGGCGAAGCCTGGATCGAGGTAGGGCTGTACGATACCGCCGGTCGGCTGCCCGTGGTCGGGCGCGACGACGGAACGGTTCGCCTTGGCCCGATTCGGATCTCCTCGTCTTTATAGCCTTCTGACTTCAACAAGTCGTCGTCGTGTGGTACAACCAGACCCAGCGGATTGGCGCCGGAGGTTTACGAACACCACGATGGTCATAGCCACGCGTCAGGACAAGGCTGTCTCAACGAAACGCTCTCTGGTATACTCGGTGGGTTCCAGCCCGAACCGAGAGCCCGAACGATATGAGTCCTTGAACGGCTCGACCCTTCCCCGGGTGTACGAGTTCAGTTACGCCTCGGGGCGATGGTCTGATCGACCTTCGGCCCCGATTAATCCTCCACGTGGAAAAACCCGCAAGGGCCAGCTTTACGTCATGGTCGACGTCGAGGGCGGCGATGCGCCGGCAACCGCGGACCGCTTGCGTGAAGACGTTGCCAGGCTCTTCTTTCGCGACCCCTCGGGCTCACTCACCTCGGCACTGGTGCGGGCCATCCAGGTCGTCAACCAGGAGCTCTTCGCCGAGAACGAGCGTAGCCTGCGCCCCGAACGCGAATTTGCGACGATCTGTTGCGCGGTGTTTCGCGACGGAGATGCCTACTTCGCGCTGGCTGGCCGCGGACTCGGCTATCTGGTTCGCGCGGACCGGGGCGAACGCTTCGGCCGTGGCGCGCCACGGCCGGGCGAGCCGCCGCCGAGCCTGATCGGGCAATCCGATGACATCGAGGTCGAGCTGCACCATCGGAGCGTCGACGCGCCAACCGCGGTTATCCTGACCTCCACCGGGCTGATCGATCTCGTCGGAGAGCACTCCGACGACGCGCTGCGCGGTCGCCCGGATCGAGTCGTGGACGGCCTCCGGTCGATCGGTCGGGGCCATCGTGGCCCACGTTCCTTCCATGCGCTCGTCATCGTGCCGGATGCCGACCCACGCCCCTCGGCCAGCGAACACCGGGAACCGACCGGTTCGCTCCCAATTCCCCGGCGAAGCCCGCCCCCGACCGTGCGGATGCCGAAGGCGCCCGGCCGGCGCGACGGCATCCCCGATGAGCCACTCGACGCCGCCGCCGCGATCGACGAAGAAGGCGACGACGATCCGGCGGCGGCCGAGCGCCTTGTCGCCGAGGATGCCGACTGGGACGCTGTCGATTTCGCGGTGCCACGCCAACGACGGCCCCGGCTCTGGGTCTTGCCGCGGCGGCCCGATCGCATCGCGGTCGTCCTCGCGCTGATCGCGGTCCTGTTTTTTGTCGGCTACGTCGGAGTGTTGATGGTCGCCCGCATTGTGCAGGGCGGTGCCCCGTTTACCGATGCGATGTCCCACCTCGCTCAGGCGCAACAATTCGAGCGGGATGCAACCGGGCAAAGCGACCCATTGGTCCGCCGACACCTGCTCGACGAGGCCAACCAGTTGGCGAGCCAGGCGTTGGCCGCGCGCTCCGATGATCCCTTTACCATCACGACCGCGGCGCGCATTCGGAGGGAGTACCAGGCCGCGAGCGGGATCGTCGATCTGCCGGCGCCGTCCCCGGTGGTGGCGCTGCCCACGACGAGCGATCAACTGATTCTCGAGGGGTCCGACCTCTACGTTCTCGACCGCACCAACAGCCGGATCTACAAGTATCTCTTGTCGGCCGACGGAACGATCGCTCAGTCGAGCCCGAATCCGATCCTCGTCCAGGCCGGCGACCGAATCGGCCCCTCGACCGTGAGCAAGATCACCAGCATGGCCTGGATGCCGGCCAGCGATAAGTGGCCGGCGGCGTCATTGCTCGCGCTCGACTCGTCGGGCTTTCTGATTCAATACGAGCCGATGAATGGCTTGACCACCCTGAATCTGCGCGATCCCGGCTCCTGGCAAGGAATGACCGCCGTGGGCGGTTTCGGCGGCAGCCTGTACGCGCTCAGCGCCTCCCAGCAATCGCTCGCGTCGTATCCGGTCCAGAGCAGTGGGTTTGACGGACCGGTGTACAACTATTTCGCGTCAGGCACCCAGGCCGACTTGAGCGACGCTGTCGACTTCGCGGTCGACGGCGATGTCTTCCTGCTCCACGCGTCTGGACAAATCCAGCGGTTCAGCCAGGGCAAGTCGGCTAGCTTCGTCGGCACACCAGCCGATCTGCTCCCGACTCATCCTTCCGGACTCGCCGTCGATCGCGACTCGGTCTTCGTCGGCGACCCCGGCCACGCCCGGATCATCCAGATCAGCCGTGCGGGTGTTTACCTGCGCGCGTTGAGCGCGGCGGATGCGCCAACGGTGCTGGCCAACCTGCGCGACCTCGCCG
>JBOGTX010001001.1:0-3894 GCA_050695695.1 Chloroflexota bacterium | reverse complement strand
GGCTATCTCCCTGGCTCGGCGCGTTTGGGGCAGTCGGCAGTTGGGCCGAGGTTTGAGGTTTCTTGGCTGCCTCCTCGGTTTCACTTTCCTTCGAAGGGAAACGCCGAGGCAGGCTGAACGAGATCGTGGTTCCGGCGGGCGAGCTCACGGCGCGAATCCAGCCACCGCTTTCTTCGACGATGCGCCGCGCCAGGTAGAGGGGAAGGGACGGCCGCGAGACGGTGGCTTCGGTGGCCGCGGATGGCACCATCCCGAACGGCCGGAAGAGAAACCCGATCGCCTCAGGGGGGACCACCGGTCCGTGATCGGTGACCGCGACGGTGGCGATACCATCCCACGCGGAAACCCGAACGTCGACGTCGCCGCCTTTCGGCATCGCGGCCTCGGCCTGGCGCAAAAGGTCGTCGACCGCTTCGCCGAGCAGCTTTGGGTCACCCTCGACCAGGGCGGGCACGGTTTTGACGGTAAACTCATACCCCTGCTTCGCCACCGCGCGTTTCGCCTGGGCGACCCGGTCCCGCACCAGCGGCGCCAGATCGATCGGCTCGAGGTGAATGAGGAGCGGCGGGAGATGGATCTGGGCCGACCGCAGGAGCTGATCGGCGAGCTTGCTCGCGCGATCCGCCGCGTCGACGATCATCCCGAGCTCGTGGCAGATCGGTGTGTTCTGGAAGGCGGGATTGCGCATGGCGACCTCGCCATAGCCTTTGATGACGGTGAGGGGATGGCGGAACTCGTGCGCCGCCGAAAGCACGAACTCGCGCCGGAGGCGCTCCTCCTCCACCAGCGGCGTGATGTCGAAAAACACGATGACCGCCCCGACGACCTCGTTATCTCGCCGGAGCGGCGCCGCGTTCGTCAGGAGGTGCGTTTCCCAGCCGTTCGGATGGCGGACGATCGTTTCGACGCCCACGACCGGCGCGCCCTCGCGCAGGGCCCGGATCGCCGGTAACTCGTCGATGGGAAAGGGCGTGCCGTCGGCCCGCAGGATCTGGAAGCTCCGCGCGACCTCGGCGATCGACGACGGCACCGGAATCGTGCCGCCGAAAAGCCCTTCCGCGGCCGCGTTGACCATGATGATCCGCCCATCGGCATCGAGGACGATGATTCCCGCTGGCGAGGTGTCCAGAATCGTCTTGAGCCGGTTGCGCTCGTTGGTCAGACGACGGTCGGCGTCGGCGAGCCGCCTCAAGGTTGACGCCAGGGACGCCGCCATCTCGTCGAGCGAGTTGCCGAGCCTTTCGAGCTCGTCGCCGGTGTGAATCGATACCCGCACGCCGAGGTGCCCGCTGCTCCACTCCCGGGCGGCGGCGTCGAGCTTGAGGATCGGCGAGATAATCTGATTCGCCAAATAGAGGATCGCCAGCGTCCCCAGGAAGAGCGCGAGCGCGAAGGAGCCGACGTCGAGCAGCAGCTCCTGACCGAGCCCCGCCTCGGCCTCGCTGGTTGGCTGAAGGACCGCCGCGACCCAGTGGTAGTGTGCGGACGGAACCACGACGCCAGTCTGTTGACCGGCCAGGAATGGAAACGTGCCGCTCTGCTGACTGGCCGGGACCCCGGAGATCGCGCTCCGAATGAGCGAATTGCCGGCGATGCTCCGCACGGCCGGGCCAAGGTCCCAGCGATCGCTGACGAACGCGAGCTGTCCGGTCGGATCCGTGATGACGATCACCCGGCCCTTGCCCAGCGGGACCGACCACAGCTTGGCCCGAAAGTAGTCGAGATTCAGGGCGACCAGCACGGCGCCAATCGGCCGGTCATTCGAGCCACGGATCGGGATCGAGACAACGGCGGTCGGTCGCTCGAGCCGCCGGCCAATCACGATCGGCGAGACCTGGATCGCGTTGAACTCCATGGTGGTCCGAAAGTACGGGCGGTCGGCAACGTTGATGCGCGGTATGCCCGGGTTCGAGTCGCCGATGCTCTCGCCGCGAGCGTTCACCACCATGATATTGTCGAACTGCAAGTAGGCCGGTCCCAGTCGCTCCAGGCGGGAGTCGATCACCCGGGGGTTCAACGGCTGCACCAATGGCGAGGTCGCCAGCGCCTGTCCCACCGCGACGGCGTCGTCGATCGAGGCGTCGACCAGGCTGGCTACCGTATCGGCTGTCGTCCGATCGGCGGAAAGAACGTCGGAGCGCCGAACGTTCAGGTTGGAGACGTCCCCCGCCAGCACGAGAATGAGACTGGGGAGCAAGATCAAGGCGAGGGCGAGGAGGAGCTTCCAACGCAGACTCAGCGACATCCGCCAGGGAACTGTCTCAAAGACCGGAGGGAATCGCGGAACGCGAAGTCCACGGAAGCGAAGCGGCATGTACCTGACCCAATACGATCAAGGATGGTGGAGTCGGTCCGCCGACCGTTGGAACAACGCGAGGCTTCCAGCCCGAAAAGCGCCAACCGTTTGGTCAGCCCGGGACACCGACCGGGCAATCCTGCCCGTGCTCACTCCGGGTGTACAGTCAAGCCGCGCTGGACCGATGGGCCTGCGCCTCGCGTGCCGCGCTCAGCAAGGTATCGATGTCGAAGGGCTTGGTGACGACCGCGCGCACCTGTGGCACGCGGCGCAGTCGCTCGGTATAGGCCGAAATGATGACGACCGGCACCTTGTCGGTTTCCGGGCTCAGCGCGAGCTGCCGCAACACCTCGTTGCCCGGCATGTCCGGCAGCGCAAGGTCCAGCAACACCAGCGCTGGATGGTACTTCAACACCGCCGGTATCACGTCGCCCCCCCGGGAGACCGCCACGACGTGATAGCCTTCGGTACGGAAAATGTCGGCCACGAGCTGGCTAATGTCCGGGTAATCCTCGGCGACCACCAGGGTCTTCCGCGCTTCCGTCGATTCGTCCACGGGCTGCCATCCGATCGGAGGTTTCGCGTTGGTTTTTCGCCGCGACGGTGGACGATCGACCGTCGCCCCGCGAGGTAGGTGCACGATACAGGCCACCCTTTGACGCTGCTACATGACAGTGCTAGCATGACCAGGCGCGTCTGACCTCGGAGGTGGGGAGACCGATGTACTCGATCGCCGAATTGGCAAGGGAGACGGGAGCGACCCGCCGGACGATTCACTTCTACGTCCAACAGGGGGTGTTGGAGCCACCGGTGGGGGCCGGACCGCGCGCGACCTACGGCGACGACCATCGGCTGCGCTTGCTCGCGGTTCCCAAGCTCCGCGCCGGCGGATGGCATCTCGACGAAATTCGTGCCTACTTTCAGCGGGCGACGCAATTCTCGATCTCCCGGGTGGTGGAAACCGGTCGAATGCCGGCGGATGAGGAGCCCGAGACCGCGGACAAGGCGCGCCGGAACGGGAACGTGGCCGACGCGGAGCCGCTGACGCGCTACGTGCTGGCGCCCGGCGTCGAGCTGCTGGTCTCGGCCAACGCGGCAGCTCCGGCGCGCGAAACTGTCGAGCGCTCGCTTCCGCTGATCGCGCAGCTCTTTCGAGGTAGCGAGCGCTAAAGGGCGCCAACCAATCATTCGGACGCGGTCGGGGGAAGCTCCGGCTTGAAAGTCAGGAGCAGGAATGGGGCTCAAGCCCCGGGCCCTTCAGAGCCTCGCGTCTCTCCTGCTGGCTTCCGAACCAGAGCCTGGTCGGACGCTCTCCACGGCGCGTTGCCATCCACCATAGAGGCTGGACCGACGCTCGGGCGTCATCGACGGAACGAAGCTCCGCTCGGCCTGCCAGAGCCGCTTCAGCTCGTCGGTCGACCGCCAGAAACCCACGTCGAGGCCCGCCAGGTACGCCGCGCCGACCGCGGTCGTCTCGGTGAGGCGCGGGCGAACGACCGTCGTGCCAAGAATATCCGCCTGGAACTGGGCAAGAAAATCGTTCGCCGCCGCGCCGCCGTCGACCCGGAGCTCGCTCGGCCACCGACCGGCGTCCGTCG
>JBOGTX010001000.1:0-8431 GCA_050695695.1 Chloroflexota bacterium | reverse complement strand
GTACCCACCAGATGGGCGTACCGATCGACGACGTGCGTCTCGACGGCGCCCGCGGCGAGGAGGATGTCGATCGCGCGCGCCACGCCCGCGCGAATCAGCCGCCGGTCATTTTCAAAGAGGTTGAAGTGGACGTAGGCGACTGGAATCCCGTACTGATCGGTCGCGCTCGCGATGGTGACCTCGTTTCGGTCGTCCGGCAGGATCTCTCCCAGAACGCCGATCGCGGCGTAATGATTGTATTCTTCCATCAGGTGACGCAGGTCCCAGCCGAACGCCCCCGTTTCCTCGTTGATCAGGTGGGCCATGGCGATCGGCAGGGGAGATACCGTCTGGATCGCGTAGCCCCGAACGAAGTCGTTTCGGGGATCGGTCTCATAAAACTCTTCGGTTTCAGCTCCGGCCGGTGGCGCCTTGTACTGGCGGATCATGGTGTCGAACCGTCCCCACACGACCTGGCCGGCCTGCGCCATCAATCGCTTACCGACCAGGCCACTCGAGTTCGCCAGGCCATGCGGAAAGCGGCCGGAACGCGAATTGAGCAGCAGGCGTGGCGTTTCGATGGCGTATCCGGCGACGACGACGTTGCGCGCCCGCTGCTCTTCTTCAAGGTAACGACCGTCCTGACCCGACCGGAAGTAGCGCACGCCGGTCACCCGGTCGTTCTGGCCAAGGGGAATCTCGAATGCCATACAGCCGGCGCGGACCTCGGTTCCGTGCTCGATGGCGTCGGGGATGTGGCTGACGAGGGTCGAGTGCTTGGCGCCCACTTTACAACCCTGATTGCAGAAGCCACGAAAGATGCAGTGCGGCCGCTTGCCGAAAGTACCGGAGTTGATCGCGATCGGACCACCCGGGATGACCGGAATGCCCAGCTCGAAACAGCCGCGGATCAGGACGTGGGACTTCGTGGCCGACTGCAACGGCGCGTAGGGATAGCCGTGCGGCTTTCCCCACGGAAACCGCGCCGGCCCCGCCACCGGGTACTCCCGCTCCATCTGTTCGTAGTAGGGCTCCAGATCGTCGTAGCTCATCGGCCAATCGTTGGCCACGCCGTCCCGCGTTCGGACCTGGAAATCCGAGGGGTGGAGGCGCGGACAGAACGCCGAGTAGTGGACCGTGCTGCCGCCAACCGTCTTCCCGGAGTTGTTGGCGCCGAGCTCGAGGGGATCGCGACCGCCGGTTATCCGCAAGTCATTCCAGTAAAGCGGGCGCGCGCCGGCCTCGTCGCTGACCATGTCGTCTTCCGAGTCCATCCATTCACCCGCTTCGAGACAGACGACCGAAAACCCGAAGCAGGCGAGGCGCTGCGCCAGCACGGCGCCACCGGCCCCGGTGCCGACGATACAGAAATCCACCGGATCGCTGAGCGGGTACTCCCGCATCTCGGTGTCAAGACGCCAATCGGGAGAGAGGTTAACCTGAAGTCGCATCCAGCCTCACCTCACGAACCTCCCAGGGCTCGGGATAACCGTGATTCAGGGCAAAATACCCGCGCGGATAGGCCGGGCCGCCGAAGCCGATTTCGTCCCAGGACGTCGGATGGGCAAAGTAGACGCCACAGATCTGTCGAAGGACGATGAAGATCCAGAACCGCCTGGCCGGGAGGAATCGCCAGGTCTCACCGGGCGGGTGCCCCTCCGCGATCGCGCGGAGGACCGAGTCCTGGTCTTCCTCCGCCAGGTTATCGAAGGTTTGCTGGTGCCGGGCCAGCGAGGTCTCGTCAATGCCGCGCAGCCCCATCCGCCACGCTTCTTCATCATTTGGCATATCCTCGAAGCGCCAGCCGTCTCCGATGCGCTCGAAGCAGCGCTGATCTATCCAGGGAATGATCGGGATCCGCTCGCCGGGCGCTCGATCGCTCTGGGGTAGAACCCGGTCGGCGAGCGCGGTCAGGGTTCGGACCTCCCGCGCGTCGAAGAAGCGGATTCGCGGGACGTCGCGTACCCGCTTCAAAACCACGCGCCGCGTCGCTTCATCCCAGTGATCTTGCTGGCTGAGGACGTTCCAACCAGGATAGACGGCGATCGGGTGGCGCGCGATCGCGGGAGCTCGTTCCGTTGCCTGGGCGGCGGGATCACGGGGATGCGATGCCATTACCAGCGCTCCCGACGCAACACCGAGGCGAGCAAGCCAAGCAGGCCGACGGCGCACAGCAGCAAGGGCGCGAACAGTGGCGGGCCGAGCGTAAAGTTGAAGAGAAAGTTTCGAAAGCCACCGGCCATTCGGCGTACCTCCCGCACGTGCAAATAGAATCCCAGGATCCCGTCGACGAGGGATGCCGCCGACGTGACCGGTAACACCACTTTCGCGAGCCGCGCGTCGAGCGCCGCTCCGATGCCCGCGCCGGCCACCAGCGGGGCGATCCAGACTGGCGTCCACATGACGCGCTGGCAAAAGCTACCGCGCAGGTGCTCGAAGAACGCTTCCCCACCGGCCAGGGTCGCGAAAAACGCGGTGACGATCGCGAGGGTTCGTTGGAATCTGCCCCGCTCGATGTCCATGCGAAGCCGGGCTAGCGGTTCGATCAGCTCGCCCGTCACCACGGTCGTTCGGTCGACGGTCATATTTCTGGTCGCCTCACAGGTTCAGGTTAAACGTCGAAGGCGGACCGGGCGCAGCGCCGCCGCCAGGAGTCCAAGTACCCCGACGATCAGAAAGAAGAGGGGGGCAAAAATCGGCGGCCCCATCGTGATGTTGTAGACCGCGAGCCGGAAGCCGCCGGGTAGGCGCCCAACTCCCCGAAGGTGAAAGATGAAGCCGACGATGCCGTCGATCAGGACCAGCACCGATAACCAGGGCAGGAGCGTCCGGGCGACTTTCGCGCGGAGAATGCTGACCAGCGCGGCAACGACCATCGGCGGGGCAAGGGCAACCGGGGTCCACATCAGCCAGTCGTTGTAGGCGCCGCGTAGATGCTGGGCGTATGCTTCCCAACCCGACGTCACCGCCGCGAATGCCGCCAGGATGCAAAAGAGCGCGCGCAAGCGACCATGGCTCGCCTCGGCGATGACGCGACAAGCCTCACCGCCAAACGGTCGCTCCACCTGGTTGGGTATTCTGATGAATCGTTCGCGGATCGTGGTCGCCGTCGCGCACCTCCTCAGGTTTCGAGCGGTCGGGCAGTCTCTCCGTGGCTAGCCTTGCAAGAGCCATTCCACGACGGTTGGACGCTTCGGGCCGGGCGGTGCTACACTCACGCCAGGAGTTCCGTCTCACGTTGGGAAAGGGGGGGACAGGTGGCGGATGACCGCTTCATCCTCGCCGCGTTACGCGGCGAACAGAGCCCGAGCGCGGTATGCCAGGTGGCAGGCTGGACTCTCGATCGATTCCGGTCCGAACGCGACGCCTACCTGCGCCGCCGCCTGCCGCCGGCCGAGCAGCGCCTTCGGGCCGCCCTGTCTGGCCCGGTCGACGTCCTGCGCGATCGCCGGGGTGTTCCCCACGTCTACGCCGCCACGACCGCCGATCTCTACTTCGGGCTCGGCATCGCGATGGCGCGAGACCGGTTATGGCAAATGGACTGCTTTCGGCGTCGCGGCGACGGCCGGCTGGCCGAGGTGCTCGGCCACCGCTATCTGGATTCCTACGTGGCCCACCGAACCCTTGGGCTCGACCGGATCGCGACCCGTGAGGCCGACCGGATCGACGAGCGTACGCGCGCGATCCTGGAGGCATTCGTCGCGGGTATCAATCGCGCGGTCGAGGTGATGGGGGAGGATCTGCCGATCGAGTTCGAGATCCTTGACTACCGTCCCGAGCCGTGGCAGGTGCGCGACGTCGTCGTCGGTCTCCGCGGCTTCTGGTGGTCGTTGAACGGCCGATTACAGAGCATCGTCGCCGGTGAGGCCGCGACGCTTCTGCCGGAGGGCCCACTGCGCCACGCATTCCTGACCCCGGAGCTACCCGACGAGCGAATCGTGCCGCCGGGCAGTCCATATCCGGATACCGGGCTGCCGCCGGACCCACCACCCGAGGCCGGCTCGCGGTTCACCGGCTCCGACGACGGCAAGACGGGAAGCAACAACTGGGCGGTGGGCGCGCACCGTACCGGCGGCAAGGCCGGAATCCTCGGCAGCGATCCCCATCAGCCGTTCAGGCTTCCCTCGAACTGGTACGAGTGCCGACTGAGCGGCCCGGACGACGACCTCGCCGGCGCCGCCTGGGCCGGGGTGCCCGGGGTCTGGTTCGGTCGAAACCGCCGCATCGCCTGGGGGCTGACCAACAACAACTCCTCGATGCGCGATCTCTACGTCGAGGCCGTCGATCCCGCCAATCCAACGCGCTATCGCGACGGTGATTCCTGGCGGCGCTTCGAGGAGCGCACCGTCGAAGTGGCGGTTCGGGGCCAGGCGGCGGAGAAGGTGACCATCCGAGAGTCGGCGCGCGGCCCGATCGTCAACCTGCTCGTTCCGGCGCTGAATCCGGACGGGGATCCGCCACTGGCGCTGCGCTGGGTTGGCTTTGAGCACCTGGACGAGGTCCGCGCGCTCCTCGCCGTTGGTCGGGCGCAGAACTGGGAGCAGTTCCGGTCGGCGCTGGCCGGATGGGCGATTCCGGCTTTCAACTGGGGATTCGCGGACGTCGAGGGACGAGTCGGCTATCAGTGTACCGGGCGGATCCCAATTCGAGGTCGAGTGGCGCGTGGCTTTCGCGATCCCGGCGATCCGCGCGATCGCTGGCTCGGCTACGTTCCTTTTGAGGCGATGCCGCGCCTCGAGGACCCGGCCCGAGGATTCGTGTCCAGCGCGAACAACACCACCGCCCCGGATGACTACCCATATCCCTTGTACGGCGCGCTCGGCTCGGGCGAGCGCGCGATCCGCATTCGCGAGATCATCGAGCAGAGCGGGAATTTCGACCGAGCCGCCAGCGCGAATCTCCAAAACGACACCTTCTCCATTCGAGCGCGGGAAGTGTGTCCCGGCCTACTGAGGCAGCTCGCGACGGCGAACGACGCCGACGTACGGGTGTTCCGCGAGCAGATCGACGGCTGGGACTACCGATTCGAGACGACCAGCACGGCGCCCACCTTTTTCGAGGCGTTCTATTCGGTCTGGAAGGAGCGGGTTGCCCGCGAGCGCTTTCCGGCGCGCCTGAGCTCGCTGGTGGCGGGCCAGGGAAGCGTCGCGCTCCGCCTGCTCCAGGACGATGCGCTCGACTGGTTTCCAGGAGGAAAGGCAGCGGCGATTGTCGAGTCGGCGCGGCAGGCCGTGAAGCTCGTGATCGAAAGCGTTGGCGCCGACGCGGAGAACTGGCGCTGGGGCAACGTCCACCGCGCGCGCTTCCGCCATCCGTTATCGAACGAGGCGACCGCCGAGCGGTTCGACGTCGGACCGGCCGGCACCTCTGGTACCTACGACACGGTCCGAAACACCGGACTGGGTGCCGCGCCGACCTTCGCGGCCGAGAGCGGCGCGGAATACCGCCTGGTGGTCGACCTGGCGGATCCGGATCGCCTCTGGGCAACCCAGAACATCGGCCAGTCCGGTCAGCCGGGGAGCCCGCACTACGCCGACCAGTTCGACGACTGGCTGAGTGGAGGCTATCACGTGGTCAGCTTCGACCGGGTCGTGGTAGAAGAGGAGCAGACGGCGAGCGTGCGAATCGAGCCAATCGCGTGAACTTCTGTGTACAGAAACAGAAGAGCTTTCAGAACTTGATCTTTTTGAATGCCTCGGCGTAGTCCATACCGTGGTCCTTTGCCGTCGCGCGCAGCCCTTCGCGGACGCGCTCATCGAGGGTCGCGGCTCGGGCGCCGGTCTGACTCTCGTGACAACGCAAGGCTTCGATGCGCTGGTCGACGAACTCCGTCACGTCCTCCCAGTAATCCGGCGTCTCGGCCCAGAACAGGTACGCTTCGGTTACCCGCCAGGGTTCTCGATCCCCGAGGAGCTGCTCCGGGAACAGATACCACTCGCGCGCCGCCCAGAGGGCATCGAGCGCGGCCTGACCGGCCGCCCGATGGTCCGGGTGAAGCTGGTAGCGGCGGAACGGGTCGATCGCCAGGATGATCTGAGGCTGCCGCTCGCGGATGATCAGCGAAAGGCGGCGTCGGAGCTCCAGAGTATTCTCGAGCAGGCCATCGGGGTAGTTGAGATAGACGACATCTTTCACTCCAAGCGCCGCGGCGGCCGCGCGCTGCTCGACCTCGCGTCGGCCAGCGATCTGGCCCGGACGGACGTCGCGGTCGTGGCTCCCTTTGTCGCCGCTCGTCAGGAGCAGATAGGTAATCTCTCGCCCGGACGCGGCCCACTTGGCGATGGTCGCCGCGCAACCGAACTCGGGGTCATCCGGGTGCGCCGCGATGACCATGACTCGGCGTAGCTCCTCAATCGTTTCCTGTTCCGGCAAAGCTTGTCCTCCCTCGTTTCTCTCGTTCGATCGCCGAGATCGACGCTCAAAGTGTCAGTTGGGGCGGAGGCAGCAGGCGATCGATCCACGCCGACGCGAGCGCGAAGTGATGCGCCGCGTCCGCCAGAACCAACGCGCCGTGACCGGCCAGCAGCGCGTCAGCCTGAAGGCCCGCCAGCTTTTGGATCGTCGCGACCGACTGCTGAATCGAGCAGTCCCAGGTCGTTTGCAGGACGACCCGCCCACCGGCGAAAATCGCGTCGCCAGCGAACAAGAAGCGCCGCCCTGGTTCGTTCAAGAGGTACGAGCGGTGGCCGAGCGCGTGGCCGGGGCTATCGTATACCAGCAGCTCCAGGTCCCCAACCCGGATCCGGTCGCCGTCGCCGACCTCCACGTCGATCGGACAGGGCTCGAGGCGGTAATCGCTGGGATAGATCCCGGCTCGTTTGGCCGCGCCCAGACTGATCGCGTCCTCATCGCCGTCTCGCAGCCAGCGGGCGGCCTCGGACGAGCTCGCGATCTTCACGTCGAGCGTCGATTTCACCCGCGCGGCACCGCCGGCGTGGTCGCCGTGGGCGTGGGTGAGGATGAGCTGCTTGACTCGACCGGGATCGAGCCCGTCGGCGCGAACGTTCGCGAGAATCTGGTCAAGCCCCATTCCCGCGCCGCAGTCGATCAGCGCGAGCTCGCTGGCGCCGTCGAGCAGGTAGACGTGACAATCAAAGCGGTCCGACATCCCGAAGCCGTTTCGACCGCTGCCGACCAGGTAGATTCGCTCGGCCAGCCTCATCGTTCTCCCTCACCCAGGGCGAGGATCGCGAAAATCTCGGCGGCTCGCGCCACGTCGGCCAGCGCGATCGACTCGTCGCGGGTGTGGGCCAGGTCGATGCTGCCCGGACCAAACACCACGCTGGGGATCCCAACCTGACTCAACTTGCTGGCGTCGGTCCCAAAAGTCACACCCCGCGTTTCCGCGTGACCGATGACCGCTTCGGTCGCCGCCGCCAGCTCGCGCGCGATCGCGGCATCGGCGGGTGTTCCGAGCGCCGGGTCGACCACGAAGGGAGGATCGAGGGCCACCTGAAGGTCCGGGCGGTCGTCCTGAATCCGGCGGAGAGCGTCGGCGAGCTCCCGTTCGACCTCGCGAATGTCCTCTCCGGGAATGGTCCGCCGGTCGATCTCGACGGCGCAGCGGTCGGGGATGACGTTCACCGCGACCCCACCCTGGATCGTACAGACGCTGAAAGTCGGCTTTCCCACCAGTTGATGGTCGAGTCGGCTCAGCGCTGGCGCCAGCTCGGTCCGGAGCCCGGCCAGCAGGTCCACCATCGCGTCGATCGCGTTGACCCCGAGCTCGGCCTTGGAGCTGTGAACCGATCGCCCAAGGGTCGTCAAACGCCAGCGCACGCACCCTTTGTGCGCGATCACGATCGCCAGCTCGGTCGGCTCTCCGACGACCGCGGCTTCGGCGATCGCGCCAGCCTCGGCCAATCGATGAACCCCGCGAGCCTGGTGCTCTTCGTCCACCGTGGCCGCCAGAACGACGGTGCGGCAGGGGCGCAGCCCGCGTTTGACGAGGAGCCGAAACGCCAGAAGCATCGACGCCAGAGTACCCTTGACATCGCACGCGCCCCGCCCAGAAAGGCGGCCGCTGGCGACGCGCGGCTCGAAGGGATCCGGTTCTCCGGACCAACCGGGCACGGTGTCGAGGTGGCACTCGAAAAGCAAGCGCCGCCCTGGGTCTTTGCCCTCGAAGGTGATCAGGACGTTGTCGCGGCCGGGCAGCACTGGCTGGAGCTCCACGGGAAGCCCGAGCGATCGCCCAAATCCGGCAACGAACGCGGCGATCTCAGACTCCCCAAACGGCGGGTCGAGCGAGGCCAGATGCTGCGGATTGACGCTTGGGATGGCGACAAGCCGACCGAGCAGCACCCTGGCCTCGTCGTCGTTGACCGTGCCAGCGAGGCCATGGGTCGGCGATGCCATGCGATCTTCCTCTTCTCCGGACCGGGAGCCGCGGCCCGCGAAGGCGACGCTATCACGCGCGAGCGCGGCGTGTCAAGCCACGCCTGACGCCCGG
>JBOGTX010000999.1:0-1739 GCA_050695695.1 Chloroflexota bacterium | reverse complement strand
GTCGAGGATTATCGACGGCAGCGATTTCTCGAGGATCTCAACGCGGGGTTCGCGGCCCTGCGAAGCGACCCGGAAGCCTGGCAGGAAGAGATCGAGGAACGGAACGAATGGGAGCGGACCCTCGCCGACGGACTGAGTGACGAGTGATCCTGCCTGATCCTTCCCGTGGTGAGATCTGGCTGCTCGATCTTGACCCGACTCGCGGCCACGAGCAATCCGGACGACGTCCCTGCGCCGTGATTTCGGTCGACCCGTTCAATCATGGTCCGGCCGGACTCGTCATGATCGCTCCGATCACGACCCGGTTCCGAGGGATTGCCTCTCACGTCGAAGTCAATCCGCCGGAGGGTGGTCTCACGACACGCAGCTTCATCAAGTGCGAAGATCTCCGATCGGTGAGTAAGGAGCGATTCGTCGAGCGGTGGGGAGCGATCGCCCCGCCAACGCTGGCGCGGGTGGAGGATCGGCTGCGTATTCTCCTGGGCCTTTGAGCCGGGGCAAGCGTCGTTGGAACAACCCCTTCAAACGTGCTAGAATCGGCCCAGGTCCCTCGGTCTTGGTCGTGGATCGATCATCCGATATACCGTGTTGAGCGTGGAGGTTTGAGGCTCATGGCAGACGCGACTGCTGGCACGATCGAAGCACTTCTGCAAGAACAACGACGCTATCCGCCGCCGCCTGAGTTCGCGGCCAGGGCCAACGCGAACGATCCGGCCATCTACCAGCGCGCCGACGAAGACCCCGAGGGCTTCTGGGCCGAGCAGGCGAAGAATCTCGACTGGTTCAAGCCCTACTCGAAGGTCCTGGAATGGGACGCTCCCTGGGTGAAGTGGTTCGCCGGCGGCCAGTTGAACGCCTGCTACAACTGCGTCGACCGTCATATCAAGGGAGTTCGCAAGAACAAGGCGGCGATCATCTGGGAAGGCGAGCCGGGCGACGACCGGGTGCTGACCTATCGCGATCTCTACCGCGAGGTCAACCGCGCGGCGGCCGCGCTCCAGCGCCTGGGCGTGAAGAAGGGCGACCGGGTCGCGATTTACATGGGCATGATCCCGGAGCTACCGATCTCGTTGCTGGCCTGCGCCCGTCTCGGGGCGCCCCACAGCGTCGTCTTCGGTGGGTTCAGCCCGGCCGCCCTGCGCGACCGGATCAACGACTGCGAAGCAAAGGTCGTGATCACCGCGGACGGCTCGTACCGCCGAGGCGGGATCGTCCCGCTCAAGGATAACGTCGACGCCGCGGTTGCCGAATGTCCGTCGGTCCAGAAGGTCCTGGTGGTCCAGCGGGTCGGCGCCGCCCGACCGGTGACGATGAAGGACGGACGCGACGTCTGGTGGCACGACGCGGTGCGGGCCGAGCCCTGGCGCGAAGTCCCCTGCGAGCCGGTCGACTCCGAGCACCCGCTGTACATCCTCTACACCAGCGGCACGACCGGCAAGCCGAAGGGCGTTCTCCACACCACCGCCGGCTACCTGCTCGGAACCAGCACGACCCACCGGCTGGTCTTCGACCTGAAGGAAGACGACGTCTACTTCTGCACCGCCGACATCGGCTGGGTCACCGGCCACAGCTACATCGTCTACGGTCCGTTGACCAACGGCGCGACCCAGGTGATGTACGAAGGCGCGCCCGACACCCCCGAGCACGACCGCTACTGGCGCCTCGTCGACCAGCTCGGCGTCACCGTCTTTTACACCGCGCCCACCGCCATCCGCGCCTTCATGCGTTGGGGCGAGCAG
>JBOGTX010000998.1:0-5578 GCA_050695695.1 Chloroflexota bacterium | reverse complement strand
GCGGTGGGCTGGGTCGCCGCGGTCGGTTGGGCGGCGGCTGTCGTCGGCGCCGCCGGCTTCGTCGCCGCCGAGGCGGCCGGCGCGACCGTTGGCGTCGCGGCGCCGCTCGAGCACCCGGCAAGGAACGAGACCAGCCCGACGCTGCCGCCGGCCGCGAACGCCTTCAGCATGCCACGCCGACGCATCCGCATGCGACGGACGTAGTCGCGATGAGATTCGTCCTGATAGACCACCGGTGAGCCTCCTGCGTTTCGAGCTTTCGTTCCGGTCAGGCGATCCGGGCCGAAGCCCGCCAGCTTAGAATACTTACACACTTTGGTCAACTATATACTCGTGGGTACCGGCGGAGTCAATACCTGGACAAGCGTTCGCCTGGCGGGGCAGGACGTGAGGCCCGTCCCCGAGTCCTTGACGACAGATTGCGGTCACTGTATTCTTGATGCGTTCGCCTGAGACGCCACACACCATGTATAATGTGATTATCGTGATCGAGATCTACTGTGATAGGGATTATGGGGATTGAGGAGTGTTATGATTAGCGCCGACGAAGCCCTGCTTCCACCTTCGCATAAGACCTTACGCGACTGGGTCTTCGAGTGTTTGCGCACCTCGATCGTCTCGGGCGACCTGGCGCCGGGCCAGCGGATCGTCGAAGCCGATCTGGCCAAACAGCTCGACGTGAGCAAGTCCCCGGTCCGCGAAGCGATCCTCCAGCTCAAACAGGATGGGCTGGTGATTGACGCGCCAAAGGGGCGAGGGGTCGTCGTGGCGCCGCTCAAGCCGAGCGACGTCCGAGAGATCTATTCGGTCCGCGAAGCGCTAGAAGGGCTTGCCGTTCGGGTGCTCGCCGCCGATCCGCGGCCCGACCACCTGGCGACCCTGCGCGGAATCGTCGACAAGATGCGCCAGGCGCTCGCCGAGGGCGAGATTCGCCAGCAGTTCGAGCTCGACGTCGAGTTCCACACCAGCCTCTGCGCGGCGACCGGCAATCGTCGCCTGCAAGACCTTTTTTCGAGCCTGCGGCCGGACCTCCAGCGAATCTTCCTCTTCCTGGTCAACGCCGGGGCGGTGGAAGGCGAAGACTCCGCCGAGCAGGCGTTAGCCGAGCACGAGGGGCTCGTCCAGGCCATCGCCGATGGCGAAGGCGATCTCGCCGCCGCGCGGATGTCGCGCCACACCGGCGGCCGTTCCGAGCGCATCGCCGCCGCCCTTGGCGGCCACTGAGAATTTTTCTCACAGCCGGTGGATCTGGCAGACCCGGCCGAGGATCGCGTCGACGTTCTCGAGCACGCCACCCGGTGGCGGCCCGAGAACGTCCGCGGCGGTCTCGCCGGCCAGCGCCATCACCACCGCGACGACGCTGCTCGCGAGCGCGTTCAGGTCGTAGCCGCCCTCCAGGGTCAGGGCAAGTCGCCCCGCGCAGAGCTCGTCGGCTAACCGAGCGATCGTCTGGGCCATCTCGACGAAGCCACCGGTCGAGACGCGCATCTCCGCCAGCGGGTCGGCCCAGTGAGCGTCGAATCCGGCCGACACCAGGATGATCTCCGGCTGGAAGCGGCGGAGCAATGGCTCGACCACCCTCTCAAACGCGGCCCGATAGACCAGGTCGCCACACCCCGGCGGCAGGGGCAGGTTCGCGGTGAACCCTTTTCCGGCGCCATCCCCGATCTCCTCCGCCTGGCCGCTGCCCGGATAGAGCGGAAACTGGTGGAGCGAGCAGAAGAGCACGCGGGGGTCGTCGAGGAAAGCAGCCTGGGTGCCATTTCCGTGATGGACGTCGAAGTCCACGATCGCCACCCGCCGCGCCCCCAGCTCGTCGAGCGCCGCGCGCGCCGCGATCGCCAGATTGTTGAACAGGCAGAACCCCATCGCGGTCTCCGGCGTCGCGTGGTGGCCGGGCGGGCGTACCAGGGCGAAGGCCCGCCGACCGGGGCGCTCCCAGGTGGCCCGGACGGCCTGGATCGCTCCACCTGCCGCTAGCAGCGCCGCTTCGTAGGAGCGCCGCGAGACGATCGTATCCAGGTCGATCATCCCGCCGCCCCGCGCGGCAAGCGCGCGAACGTCGTCGACGAGCTTTTCCTGATGAACCCGGAGCAGTTGGGGAACGGTCGCCGGTGGCGGAGTGAGCCAGGACACGCGCGACGGCAAGGGCGCCGCCTGCAAGGCATCCCAGATCGCCGCGAGGCGGGCCGGCTGCTCGGGGTGGTGGCCGGTTTCGTGGGCCAGGCAATCAGGATGGATGATCAACGCAACGTCGCTCACCAGGATACCTCGTGCAAGGCGGGATTCGGGGTCAGGCCGGGAATTCGCCCACGCTTGGCCACCGGATGGCCGGCGATCGCCTTGATATCGGCGGTGAAGTCGATCGGCGACGCCGCCGAGATCGCGCTGCCAACGCCAAACCCGGCGATCGGGACGCCGCTCTCTCGAAACTGGCGAAGCCGTTCCGGGGTCAGGCCGCCGCTGACGAAGATCCCGACGTGGGGATGCCCCGCCAGGTCCAGGCGCGCCCGAACCTCGCGCACCAGCTCGACGGTGACCCCACCGCGCTCGGCGGGCGTGTCCAGCCGCACGCCGCTCAGGTGGGTACCGAGTGCCACCGCGACCCGCACGCTCTCTTCTGCCTCGTCGTGAAACGTGTCCACCAGCACCGTGCGCGGCACGTCCGGCGGCATCCGGCGGTCGAACGCCTCGGCCGCGGCGACGGTATCGCCCATGATCAAGATCAAGGCGTGAGGCATTGTCCCGGCGGGCTCGCGACCGGCGAGCCGAGAGCCAGCCGGCGTCGAGCCGCTGACGCAGCCGCCGACGATCGCCGCGGCATCGAGAATCGGCGCCACCCGTGGGTGAACGTGGCGCGCGCCGAAGCTGTAGACCGGAATCGGACTCGCCGCCTCGACGCAGGCCCGCGCCGCCGTCGCCCAGCCGGTCGATTGGGCGAGGATGCCGAGCAGCGCCGTCTCGTACATGCCGAAGGCAAGGTAGCGCCCGCGGATCCGCAGCGCCACCTGTTTCGGCTGAATCGGCGTCCCCTCGTCCATCGCCTCGACGATCAGGCCAGCCCCCGGTGCCACCGTCTTCAGCAGATCGATCGCCTCTCGGATTCCGCAGAGCACGCCCGCCCGCGACGGGAAGAATTCCATCGCGACCGTGGCGTCGATCCCTTCAGCCACGAGGATCTCGCGGGTCCTCCGGAAGTAGACGTCGGCCGTCTCGCCCGCCAGCACCTCCGGAAGCTGGGCGAAGTCGGTCCGGGGGAGGTTAGTCACAGTGCGCTCCTCGGTGGACGGTTTGGGCCAGGCGCCCCTCACACCCTCTCCTCCTCGCGAACGATGACTTCAGCCGCCACTCCCAGGCCCAACGCCGCCGCCGCGCTGCCGCCGGCCTGCGCGATCTCCAGGTGACCGGAGCTGCCAATCAGCGCGAGCAGGCCGGCCCGCTCGGCGTAATGATGGCTGATCCCGGCGATCCGCTGGCCGGCGATCCGGAGAACTGGCCGGGCAAGCTGGCGCAGATCGGCGCCGGTCAGATCGGTGATCAGATTGCCGAACCGGTCGACGTGGACGACGTGCCCGATCAGCTCGCCGTCGCGGCGCTCGGGGCCCGCGATCGGCAAGGCGATCAGATCGGCGAGCCCTGGCCCCAGCGCGGCGAGCGGAACTCCCAGGAAGAGGCGCGCGCCGACCGGGGCGAAAACGTCCCGGCCGTGGAACGTCGCGCTCACCTCGGGGAGAAAGTAGCGATCGTTCGTGAGACTGACTCCTTCCGCCCGGGAGCCTTTCAGGCACAGCCGCCCGACCTCCGCCGTCGCCCGGGCTCCGAACGCCTCGGCAATCGGTCCGAAAAGGCCGTTGTCCGGTCCGACGAACGTTCCGTGGGGCGTCCTCAGCGCGATCGGCCGGCGTGCGCTCCCGACGCCCGGATCGACCACCGCGACGAAGATCGACGATGGATCGAAGAAACGATAGCTCGTCGCCAGCAGGAACGCACCCTCGGCGATGCCCTGGGGCGCGACCTGATGGCACAGATCGACGATCGTCGCCCGCGGGGCGATCCGGAGGATCACCCCCTTCATGATGCCGACGTAGGCATCGGCGAGACCAAAATCGGTCAGCAGGACGATCGGTCCGGGCATCGTTGTCTCCAGGGTGTCGGCTGGCAGTATTGTATCGACCGTCGCGCGCACAGGTAAAGCCGGAAAGCGCGCCCGCCTACCGGCTCACCCCGCGCAGGGGATCCAGCTCACGCGCGTTAGCCAGGTGCGAGGTGTCGTTGAGGCTCAAAATATTCATTGCGCCCCCGGCCAGGCGCAGCGTCGTCACCGACGTATTGTCGAGAACGATCGCGTTCTCGGTGGTCCGCGGATCGATCGAGAGCGCGCGGGCCAGGACGATCCGGGTGAAGGCGCCGTGCGTCACCACCACGAGCTGCCGCTCCGCGCCGCCGCCAGCTTGATCGTCGAGCCAGTCGATGAACGCATCCGCCCTCGCGATCGCCTGACCCGGCGACTCTTCGCCGAAGTACCAGTCGTCCTCACCAAGATCATCCGGCAATCTGAGCGCGGGGTATCGCGCGCGTAGCTCCCGGCCTCCCCAGCTCCAGTATCCGGGCTGCGCGCGGTGCTCGTAGCAGCGCGCCCAGACCTCGATCGGACGATCGACGCTCGGGCCGACGAGGCTTGCCGTTTCAATCGCCCGTCGCATCGGACTGGAGACCAGGCGATCGACCGGTAGCGCGCCCAGCCGTTCGGCCAGGAGTCGCGCTTCGGCGACGCCGGTCGGTGTCAGCGGCGGGTTCGGCGGATACGCCTCGCCCGCGGGGCGGTGGGTATTGAACGACTGGCCGTGGCGAACGATGTGAACGATGAGATTCCCCATCCGCGACGATGACCTCACTCTCGATTGAGAATAATCAATGGACGGGCGCCGATTCGTCGGGCGACCGGCGGCGCCACCAGCAGCGCGAGCGCGACCCCGAGGATCATTCCCGCGACGACGTCGCTCAACCAATGGTACCCCATGTAGACCCGACTGAGACTCATGAGCAGTGCCAGCGCGCCGAGGACGATCGGCGAAAGGCGCCCGACCAATCCACCCCGCCGGGCAAGCAGGACCGCCGCGAAGGCGCAGAGGAAGGCGGCGCGAATCGCGTGGCCGCTGGGGAAGGTGCCCTGGAGGGTGACGTCGGTCAAGGGATAGTACGCGCCTCGGTAGAACTCGGCCGGGACCGCCGGTTGCTGGATCACGATCTTCAACCCGAGCTCGAGCACCACCAGTCCCAGAAAGGTCAGCGGCGCCAGCGACCAGCGGCCGAGGCCCGCCCGCCAGAGGAGAAAGGCGCCGATCGCGGCGTAGACGACCGAAAACTCGCCGGAGATCGCGATGCCGACCGCGGCGGACCACAGATCGAGCGGCCGGCTGATCAGGACCTGCTTCGCCTGCGCCGCCGCCAGGTCGACCCCGACCAGCAGCCGCGCCTGAACCAGGGCAGCAATCGCGACGAAGGCGACGAGCCCGACGGCCGCGACCGCCCCGTACGGCCAGGTGTCGGGGCGGTCGCGCTCGGTACTCGCGCGCAC
>JBOGTX010000997.1:0-5545 GCA_050695695.1 Chloroflexota bacterium | reverse complement strand
GCCCTGGCCCTTCTGCAGCGGGGCGATGGGCTCCCAATTCGCTCGTCGATTCTTGGCGGAGTGCTCGCCAGCCTCATGGTCTGCGTGCTCGGAAACCTTGGTGGATTTGCCCAGCTCGTCCAACAGGCGGCCGACGCATCCACGATTCCGGCCGGCCTCGACCTCTCCGGCGTTGGCTGGTTGACGCGAGTGGGGGGCGGCGCGCTCGAGATCCTCACCGGCCACCACCCGTTCATGATCAATCAGGATTGGTACTGGTCGAGCACCCGCATGCTGGCGCTGCTCGGCTTGAGCGGATCGGGGTCGATCAACGAATTTCCGTACTTCACCTTCCTTTTCGCGGACCTGCACGCGCACTTGATCGCCCTGCCCTTCACCTTGCTGGTGATCGCGCTTTGCGTTAACGTCGTCAAATCCGGCGGCCGTCTCGCCCACCTTCCGGAAACGCGCTTTGCCAGCTCGACTGTCGGGTTCCTGGTCAGCCCCGCGTTCGCGCCTGATGCCATCGACCGGCCGGACGCCGTCGAGCTTGAATCGAGCCCGGCGCGGGAGCGAAGCGACGCGATCGCGACCGTCGCGGCGATCCTCGCGGCCGGCCTGGCCATCGGCGCGCTGTATCCGATCAATACCTGGGACTACCCGACCTATCTCGGGTTGATGGCGCTTGCGATGGCGGTGCCCTGGTACCTTTCACGGCCGCGCACCCTGCCCTCGTTCGTGACCGTCCTGGTCCGGCTCGCCAGCATCGTTATCCTGAGCCGTCTGTTGTATCAGCCGTTCTACGCGAGCTTCCAGTCGTTCTATTCCGGCGTCCACCCGAACGACGAGCAGTCAGCGATCTCCTGGTTCTTCATGATCAATGGTCTTTTCCTGGTCGTGATGGTTTCCTATTTCCTCGTCCAGGGGTGGACCCTCTATCGTCGCACCGGCCTCGTTCGCCTGACGCGCCTGTATCTCACGAAGTGGGACCTCCTCCCGCGAACGCTCGAGCTCCAGCGGCGGCTCGTGAAGCGCTGGGGCGGGCGCGAGCTCGCGGCGCTGTACGGATTCGGTTGGCTGGTCCTGATCGTGGCGGGGTCGGTGGCGCTGGGCAAACCGCTAAGCGGCGCCCTGTTGGCGCTGCTGGCGATCGCTCTCTTGCTCGGACTGCGGCGGGACTGGGCGCCGGAAGACTGTTTGCTGATTTTTCTCTTCGCGACCGGTCTTGCCCTGGCGATCGGCGTCGAACAGGTGACGATCGACGGCGACGTCGGGCGCATGAACACCGTCTTCAAGTTTTACCTTCAGATCTGGGTGCTCTGGGGCGTGGCAAGCGCGGTCGCGATCGTCCGAACCGGCGAGCGTTTGCGGGCGCTGAGGGCGGGGTGGGTGCGCTGGGCCTGGGTCGCCGTGGTCGGAACGTTCATCGCCATGGCGGCGGTTTATCCGGTGATTGGCACAGTCGCCCGGGTGTCGAATCGCTTCAACGCCGCCATCCCCCCGACGCTCGACGGGACTGCCTATATGAACGGCGCGGTGTACGTGGACGATGGGCACTCGCTTCCGCTGAAGGGCGACCAGGAAGCGATCGTCTGGCTCCAGGATCACGTCGACGGTACGCCGACGATCCTCGAAGGAAACCGGCCGGTCTATCGGTGGGGATCGCGGTTCTCGATTTACACCGGCCTGCCCACGGTCATCGGCTGGGACGTCCATCAGTCCCAGCAGCGGGCCGGCTACGCTGATCTGGTGCAGCAACGCTTGCGCGACGTCACGCGCATGTACGACGATCCCTCGCCCGAGCTCACACGCGCGCTGCTTCAGACCTACGACGTGAAGTACGTGATTGACGGTGGGCTCGAGCAGGCGTTTTATCCGACCGCTCGGGCCAAGTTTGATAGTATGGTCGGGACGGATTTCTCGGTCGTGTACGACCACGACGGGGTGAAGATCTATCAAGTGAACGCCTCCTAATGCTGGACATCCTTCGCTGGTACGTCGTCGTCCAGTTGCTTGGCCTGGCGGCGCTGCCAATCGCCGCGCGCTTCTTCTCCAACCTTCCCGACCGGGGCTACGCGTTCGCGCGCCCGCTCGGGTTGCTTCTGGTTGGTGTGCTGCTCTGGTTTGGTGGAATTTTTGGGTTTTGGACGAACTCGGGCGCGATGGTCGCGGTTTTGCTCGTCGTCGTCGCGCTGGTGGGCTGGCTGGGTTCGCGACGCTCGGTCGACCTGGTGCGAGGGTTTTGGCGTGAGCATCGCGCTCACATCATCGTCGTCGAGGGCTTGTTCCTGGCCGCGTTCCTGTTCTGGGCGTTTTGCCGGTCGTACTTTCCGGAGATCCAGGCCACCGAGAAGCCGATGGATTTCCTCTTCCTCAACGGCATTCTCCGCAGCCAGCGATTCCCGCCGGTCGACCCCTGGCTTTCCGGTCACTCGATCAGCTATTACTATCTGGGCTACCTGCTCGTCGCGGTGTTGACCGAGCTTTCCGGAGTCGTTCCCGCGGTGGCCTACAATCTTGCCCTGGCGACGCTGTTCGCGCTGACCGCGACCGGGGCGTTCGCGGTGGCTCACGCGCTGGCTCACGGATCGCGGCTGACCCGGGCGATGGTCTCCGGCGTGCCCGCGGAGCGCTTGCGGCGCTGGCCGGCCTGGGTCGCCGGCGGAGCCGGGGCGGCGTTCGTCGTCTTGCTCGGGAACTGGGAGGGATTGCTCGAGCTGCTCCACGCTCACGGATTCGGCTCAGCGCCCTTCTGGCAAACGATCGCGATCTGGCACCTGGATCACCCTTATCTGAGCACGTTCTGGTATCCGAACGATGCCCAGGACAACTGGTGGTGGTTCCGAGCCTCGCGGGTGATCACCGATTACCCGTTTGGTGGCTCGCTGCCGCAGGACTACAACACGATTAATGAGTTTCCCTTCTTCAGCTTTCTGCTCGGCGATCTCCACCCGCACCTGATGGCCCTGCCGTTCGCGTTCGTCTGCCTTGGCTACGCCTTGAGCTTTCTGCGCGCGCCCGGCGAGCTCCGCCTGGAGCGGCCGGGCTCCTGGGCGTGGGACCTCGGATTCATCGCGTTCCTGTACGGCTCGCTGTTCCTCCTCAACGCCTGGGACATTCTGACCTATCTGTTCGTGCTCGTCTGCGCGTTCGCGGTTCGCCTCTTCCTGGCGCGCCCTCGCTTCGATCTCCACTGGGTTCGCCAGAGCGTGGTTTTCGGGGCGGTTGCCCTGGCCGCCAGCCTGGCGCTCTACTGGCCGTTTTACCTGACGTTCCGATCGCAAGCAAGTGGGCTGCTGGGCATCGTGCAATTGCACAGTCACCTTGGCCAGTTCATCATTTTCTGGGGGCCTTTCCTCTTCTTCGCGGCGTCTTTGCTGATCGCGGAGCTCGTCTTCGGCACGTCGCCGCTTCTCCGCCGCTCCGGCGGGCGACCTGGCCCGGCGTGGACGCGCAGTCCACTGGTTTGGGGCGGCGTGGCGCTGGTTTCGATCGGCTGCTTCGTCGGGCACGCGCCGGCCCTGACGGTGATCATTCCGATGCTGGTGGGCGCGCTGGCAATGGTCATCCGTTATCTCGCGGCGAGCGATTCTCCGGTCGCTCCATTGACGAGCACGGTCGAGCGAGGCCAACCGTACTCGACTCCCGCATCGTTGGCAGGCGGAGGGGGCGCGCCGGCCGAGATCGCCGGTGGCGCGAGCGCGGCGTCGTTCGCGACCGAGCACGTCTTCGTGCTGGTCCTGCTCTTCGTCGCGCTCCTTTTGCTCTTTGGGACGGAGCTCGTTTTCATCAAAGATTCGTTCGACGACCGAATGAATACGGTTTTCAAGCTTTATTACCAGGCGTGGGAGATGCTGGCGATCGTCGGGGCGTACGTGCTGTACTACCTGGGCAGCGGAGCTTTCGGCGGTATCTGGCGTCGGTCCGGGGTTTCGCCGGTCAATTCGACGCGCCTTGCTGGGCATAACGCGGAAACGGGGGGGGCGTCGCCCCCGCTCCCGGTCCCCAGGGCCGTGTCAATGGTGTGGCTGGGCGTGGCGGTGGTGCTGCTCGCGGCGGCGTTCGTCTATGTTCCGGCGGCCCTGGAGTCGCGCTCGCAGGGATTCGGCACGGTTCCAACGCTGGATGGCCTGGCGTATTACGCGCGCCAGCAACCGGATGACGCGGCGGCGATCCAATGGCTCGATCAGCACGTTAGCGGAACGCCGACGATCGTCGAAGCGACCGGAGGATCGTACGGTCCGAACGGAGAAGTTGCCTGGATGACCGGCCTGCCAACAATTCTCGGCTGGAACTTCCACGAGGTCCAGTGGCGGGGAGCATCGATCGTTCCCGAGGAGAACCAGCGCAAGGCCGACCTGGACACGGTTTACCAATCGACCGACCAGAGTCAGGTTCTGGCGATTCTCAAGAAGTACGACGTTACCTACGTCTACGTGGGCCCGCTCGAACAGGCCGCGTACCCGAATGACGCCGTCGGGCTTGACAAGTTTCGCGCGTTCATGGACGTGGCCTATCAAAATCCGGGCGTGACGATCTACAAAATGCGGGGTGCCGGCTAGTGCCATCCTCAAAGCGACGGACCGGTGCATCCGCGAAGGAAGACGCGGGGCGTCGAAACGGAACGTCCCGGACCACCGGGCCCGCGGTACCGACCCGAGTGGTGCGCCGGAAGCGGCTCGATGGGAGCGTCAGCGCGCGGATGGGTCGCTTCGAGGTGGTGGCCTGGGTCGTGGTCGCCGCCGTGGCGCTCGGGATACGCTTGATCAACCTGGACGGCGCCCCGTTGCAGCCGGGCGAGAGCGTTCTGGCGCTGGACTCCTGGCAGATTCTCCACCACGCGGGAATTCAGATCGCGTCGGCGCCGCTTTTGATCTACCTCAATACGCTGCTCTTCTTGATCCTTGGCTCGAGCGACGCGGTGGCGCGGGCCCTGCCCTGCCTGGTTGGAGTCGCCGTCGCGCTGAGCCCGATCCTCGTACGGCATCACCTCGGCCGGACCGGCGCCCTGGTCGCCGCGACCGTGCTGGCCACCTCGCCGACGCTGATTTTCGCGTCGCGGACGGTCGATCCGACGATCGTGACCATCGGGCTTGGCCTGGGGCTGGTGCTTGCCGCGGAACGGTACTCGCGTCGTCGACGTCAGGCTTATCTCATCGCGGGCGCGGTTCTCGTTGGATTGTTGCTCGTGTCGGGACCACTCGCGTACGACCTCGTCATCATCCTGGTCAGCTTCGTGGCGGTCTACGGGTCGGAGGACCTGCGAAGCGCCTGGGTCAGCGCCCGAGCCGAGCCGGGCGCGCTCGAAGGGAACGCTGAATGGGCCAACGACGTCGCCGCGGAGGAAGCGGGCGCGCGCTCGTCGCCGTCACTTAGCCGAATCTTCATCCTCCTCGCCGCCACCGTGGTCCTCGTCGGCACCGCGCTTGGCACCAACCTCGAGGGGATGGGGCTTTCGCTCTCGGCGCCGCTTGGCGCCTGGGCAGCCGCCCTCAGCGGGATCGACTCCCACCGGGCCTGGCTTTTTCCGGCGCTCCTGGTCGGCTACGAACCGGCCGCGCTGCTG
>JBOGTX010000996.1:0-2203 GCA_050695695.1 Chloroflexota bacterium | reverse complement strand
CCGCGAGGTGAATCGTCCCCCCGCGCGGCATGGCATCGACCGCGTTGAAGACGAGGTTGGCGAGCGCCTCGCGCAGGGCCTCCGGCGACCCGTCGACGCTCGTATCGCCCTCGACGGTGATGTCGAGCGCCACTAGCTGGCCCTCGGCCTGGACGGCGTCGCGCCAGCGCGGCGCGGTGAGGTCGGCGACGTCGGCGAGCAGACGACCCAGGTTGGCGCGGCGTACCGTCGCCCTGCCCGGTGGCCTGGCGAACGCCAAAAGTCGTCGGACGTTCGCGGCCCCGTCGGTTGCCGCCTGGATGATCGTTTGAATCGACTGACGCAGCGGCTCGAGGTCGGAGTTGACCGGCTCAAGCGACCGCAGCGCGAGGTCTCCGTGGCCGGTAATCAGGCCGAGATACTGATTGACGTCGTGGGCGATGCCGCCGGCCATCTGGCCGATCGCCCGCAGCTTTTCGGTCTGGGCGAGGCTGCAGAGCTGTTGCTCGGCGTTCTTTCGCGCGGTGACGTCCACGAACGACAGAACGACCTCGGCCGGCCGATCGCCGGGTCCGGGCAGGGGGATCGCGCTCGCCTGGAGCCAGCGTCGCGCGCCCGCTGGCTGATCGATACCTAACGTGACGTTCCGTTCCGGGCGGCCAGTGCGCAGGGCGACGAGGTCCGGCCAGTCGGCGGTCCCGAGGACGGATCCTCGCTCGGAGTACGCCGGGTGAGAGCCGATCGAGCGGTAGCCAAGCAGGTCGATCGCCGGGATTCCGAGAATCTCCTCGGCGACCGAATTGACGTGAACGATCGTGCCGTCGGCGTCGCGGACGACGATGCCGCAGGCGATCCCCTGGTAGATGCTGCGCAGCCGCTGCTCGGACCGGGCGAGCTCGGCGCGCTGGCGCTCCGCCTCGTCCTGGAGGTCGACGACGAGGCGACCCACCGCGACCGGATCGATCCGGCCGGTGGAGGTCACCGCTTGCTGCAGCGCGCGAAGAAGCTCACTGCGCGGATTTTGGACGGGTTGTCCTTGCGTCATTCTCACCCAAGGCTGGCGCGACGAAGCCGCGACGGATGTGACTATACTACCGCGGACACGAAAGTCAAGGCAACCCGGTGACGGGCTTGCGTGAGGAGGTGGAGGGATGGCTCATCCGAAGGTGGTCTGCCTGACCGGCGCCGGGAGCCGGTCTGGCCACGCCTGGGAGGTACTGGACGGCGTGGTGCGTTATCTCTCGGTCGCCGGCGGCTACGATCGATCCGACTTCGTCGAGGCGAGCTATCGGGTTGGCCAGGGCGGTGAGCCCTTGCCCTACGACGAGGAGGACTCGACGGTGCCACTCGCCGTCGCGACCGGCATGGTAGCGCGCGGTCTGGAGTGGATTCGGCGAGATGGTGGCGCCCGGCTCCATCTCCTGGGCTGGAGTCTTGGCGGGGTCGTCTTGTTCGACGCCGCCGCGATGCTGATCGCTGCGGATGCATCCTGGGCGCGCGATCTGGGAGCGATCGTCACCCTGTCCAGTCCGCTCCTTGGCTCGGACGTCGACGGGATCGACCTCTTCGGCGCGCTTGCGGCCGGACCGGCCGGGTCGGATCTCGCGCGGCGCGCGGCGGACGAATCGGAGCGGGCGAGGGTTCGGCGCGACGCCGCCCGGCTGCGCGCCGCCGGCGTCCGGTTGGTCACCCTGGCGGCCGAGGACGACGTGGTCGTGACCCCGGCTGACGCCCTTTTGCCAGGGGAAGGACCGGAGGGGTCGGCGTTCGTGTTGCATCCACGTCGGCGGCTCGGCGCCCCGTATCTCGAGAGCGTGCTCGGCCACGGCGCCCTGCCCCGCGATCCATTGTGCTGGCAGCGCGTTCTGGCGGCGCTGGGACCAGCCGCTTCGGCGACTGGTCCCAGGAGCGAGCCCACGCGACGATCCGAATGACAGCGCTGCGCGGGTCGGGCGGCCTGAATTGGTTATGGGGTAGGGGTGACGGTTGGGGTGCTGGAGGCAGCGCCCCCAGACGCGGCCGTCGGGGTCGCGGCGGACGTCGTCGTTGAGCCCGCGGCGGGAGTGGTTCCGGCGGCCGGCGTCGATCCAGTGGCCGGCGTCGTCGTTCCGGATGGGGCGGTAGTGGCTGCTGGGCTTGCCGCGGCAGTTGGGCTCGTGGCCGCCGGCGTCGTCGCCGGGCTTGCGCCGGCCGCGGGGGTCGTCGCCGGCGACGTCGCCGGAGT
>JBOGTX010000995.1:0-2496 GCA_050695695.1 Chloroflexota bacterium | reverse complement strand
AGACCCTTCCCCCGCGGCTGGGGGAAGGGGTAGGGGATGAGGGAACTCCGGGCCGCGCGGTGAAAAGGCGGCCACTCCCCAGCGGACAAGCCCCCGCGCGACCGGGCTCCCTTTTGCCGCATCTGGGCGGGGGAGGAGTGCCGCCCACGCTCCTTCACGCCAGCGCTGCCTGGAACTGTTTCGCGGCCTCGGCGGCGAAGTGGCAGGCCACGCGGTGGCCGGACCCGACGTCGCTGATGATTGGCTCTTCGATTCGACAGATCTCCTGGGCCAGCGGGCAGCGTGGGTGAAAGCGACAGCCGGACGGAGGGTTGATCGGACTTGGCACCTCGCCGCCGAGGACCATGCGCTTGCGCCGCCGGGCCTCGGCCGGATCCGGAATTGGCACCGCTGAGAACAGCGCCTGGGTGTACGGGTGGTGTGGACGCTGGTAGAGATCGTCACGGCTGGCGATTTCGACGATCTTGCCCAGGTACATCACCGCGACGCGGTCGCTCATCTGGCCAACCACCGCCAGATCGTGGGCGATGAACAGGTACGACAGGTTCAGTCGCTGCTGAAGGTCGCTCAGCAGCGCCAGCACCTGCGCCTGAATCGAGACGTCGAGCGCCGAAACCGGCTCGTCCAGGACGATGAACGAGGGCTCGACCGCGATCGCCAGCGCGATGCCGATCCGTTGGCGCTGGCCGCCGCTGAACTCGTGCGGGTATCGTTGGACGAAATCCGGGTTGAGCTCGACCATGGTCAGCAATTCGGCGATCCGGTCGCGGCGTGCCTTCCCCTCGGCCAGGTGGTGGACTGACAGGGGCTCGGAGATGATCTGTCCGATTGTCATGCGCGGATTGAGTGATGCGATCGGATCCTGAAACACGATCTGCATCCGCCGGCGCAAGGCGCGCAGCCCGGTCGCGTCGAGCGATCCCAGGTCTTGCCCCTGGAATCGGACTTCCCCCTCGGTCGGGCGCTCGAGGAAGAGGATCGTCCGGCCGGTCGTGCTCTTTCCGCAACCGCTTTCGCCGACCAGCCCGAGCGTCTCGCCTTCGTCGATTCGGAAGCTCACGTCGTCTACCGCGTGCAGCACGTCTCGCTGGCGCACCAGCCAGCCGCCACCGGTCACCGTGTAGTAGACCTTGAGCCCTTCGACCTCCAGCAGTGGGCTCGCGAGCGCGCTCACGTCGCCACCTCCGTCGCCCGGGGCAGGTCTACCGGATTCCAGCAGGCCGCGAGGTGGCCGGGTCCGATGCCCGCCAGCGGCGGCTGTTCGGTCCGACAGCGCTCGGTGGCCCGGTCGCAGCGCGGCGCGAACGGACAGCCGCCGGATAACCCGGTGACGGTGGGAGGAGAGCCCGGGATGGTGTGGAACTCGGATTCCCGGTGCCGGGTGAGCCGCGGCACGCACCGCAACAGGCCGACGGTGTACGGGTGGCGGGGATGGGCGAAGATCTCCTCGACCGGCGCCGACTCGACGACTCGGCCAGCGTACATCACCACCACCTGATCGCAGTGGCCGGCGACGATGCCCAGGTTATGGGTGATCAGAATCGATGCCAGGTTCGACTCGCGCGCCAGCTCGGCCATCAGCTCCAGAATCTGCGCCTGAATCGTCACGTCGAGCGCGGTCGTCGGCTCGTCGGCAATCAGCAGCTCGGGTCCGCAGGCCATCGCCAGGGCGATCATCACCCGCTGCCGCTGGCCGCCGCTCATCCGGTGCGGATACTCGCCAAGGCGCTGCCGCGGGTCCGGGAGGCCGACGCGAGACAGTAGATCAACCGAGCGCTCTCTAGCCTCGCCCGCGTGCATCCGCAGGTGAACCCAGAGCAGCTCGCGCAGGTGATCCCCGACCGTCAGCACCGGATTCAGCGAGGTGAGCGGGTTCTGGGGAACCATCGCGATCGTATGCCAGCGGAGCTTGCGCATCTGCCACTCGGGCTTCTTCAGCAGGTCCTCGCCGTGGAAGAGCACCTGACCGCTGACGATCCGACCGGGCCAGCGGATCATGCCCATGATCGAGAGGGCGGTGACGCTCTTCCCCGAGCCGCTTTCCCCGACGATGCCGAGCGTCTCACCCGCGCGCAGGCTGAATGCCCCGCCCTCGACCGCGTACACCGTGGTGTCGCGCACGCGAAAGCGGGTGCGCAGGTCGCGCACCTCGAGGAGCGGGGGCGCGTCAGAGCCAGGGCTGCCAGATGGCCGAATTGTGCCCGCCAAGGAAAATCACCTCGATTGTCCAGAGAGGCGCGTCGCCGCTTCGATGGGTGAGGCGACCGGCTCACCGGGCGCCCGAACTTCCCTCATCCCCTACCCCTTCCCCCAGTGCGCGGGGGAAGGGACTCAAGGGAGATGCTTGTCCTGAGTCCCCTCTCCCGCGGCTGGGAGAGGGGTTGGTGGTGAGGGAAGCCCCAGCGTCCGGTGACAAGGCGTCGCCACCCCGCACGGGTAAAGACCATCCTGGCAGCCGCGAGGCCGTCTACTTCTCGATCGGCACGCCCACCAGAC
>JBOGTX010000994.1:0-2462 GCA_050695695.1 Chloroflexota bacterium | reverse complement strand
CACCGAGTGCCACCCCGGGTGAACGCGGGGATGTCGGTGCGGGAGATCCTCACCAGCTATCCCTCGGCGGAAGCCGTCTTCGAGCATCACGGCCTGCTCGGCTGCGGCGGACCCGACGGTCCCCGCGAGCCGATCGGCTTCTTCGCGCGGGTCCACCGGGTCAATCCCGAGTCGCTGCTGGCCGAGCTGAACGCGCACCTGGCCCAGGCGACGGCGATCGCGGCGCCGCGGGTCAAGAACCCGCAGGCCGCGATCGTCTATCCGCGCTTCCTCGTGACGAGCCTGCTGATCGCCATCCTGGCCGGGTTCACCACCGGGATCGTCGCCCTCGCCACGGCCTCGCTGGGCTGGGTGATCCCCGGCATGAACTGGCTGCTGCTGGTGCAGGCCCACGGGCGACTCCAGCTCTTCGGGTGGGCCGGGCTCTTCGTCTTCGGTGTGGCCTACCACGTCGTGCCGCGCTTCGTCACGACGCCGATCGCGTTCCCACGCCTTGCTCGGGCGACGTACTGGCTCGTCACGATCGGGTTGGCCCTCAGCCTGACCCAGGTGGTCAGCGCGGGCGACGTCGCGGTGTTCCACGGGATCTTCCTGCTCGGCCTGGTCGGGCTGGTGCTCGCGGCCCTTGGCTACGCGACCGTTCTCGTCGGGACGGTCCGCGCCAGCGGGCAGGCTCCGCCCTTGCCGATTCTCTTCGTGCTCGCCGGTGGCCTCTGGCTGATCGTCGGAACGCTCCTCGAGGCGGTGGTGGCACGAGGCAGCGTGGCGGGGCAGCCGATCCAGCCGGCCGTCGAGGAACCGGCGCTCGAAGCAATTCTGGAGGGCTTCCTGGTGGTGACGGCGCTGGGCGTCTCGCTACGGACCCTGCCGGTGTTTGCCGGCCTGGCCCCGACCCGCGAGCGGCTCGTGCCCATCGGCTTCCTCGCGGCCCAGGTGGGGCTGATTGGCCTGGTCGGCGGCGCGCTGCTGGCCGGCGATCTGGGCCAGCCCCGGGTTGGCCAGATCGTCGCGAGCGTCGGAGCGCTGGTCTTCGTCGCGGCCGTCCTGACCCTGGTCGGCGCGATCCGTCTGTTCGAGCCCGCGACGCTGCCGATCGCCGAAATGGGGACCGGGCATGGCTGGGCTCGGGCCGTTCGCTTCGCCTACGGCTGGCTGCTGATCGGCCTGACCCTGCAGGCGGTGGCATCGGGGCGCGCGGCCCTGGTTGGCCAGCCGATCCCCTGGGGCACGCTCGGCGCCGCCCGTCACGCCCTGGCCCTCGGCTTCGTCACCCTGATGATCGTCGGGATGGCCTCGCGGGTCATCCCGGTGTTCGCCGGCAAGCCACTCTGGAAAGCCTGGCTCGTCGATTGCGCCACCGCGCTGCTCGTCGGCAGCGTGGCGCTGCGGGTCCCCCTCGAAGTGTTCGCGCCCTACGGCACCGGGCTGGTCACCGATCTCCTCCTGACGCTCTCCGGCCCGCTCGCGCTGGCCGGGTTGCTCGCGTTCGCGCTGAACTTCACCGTGACGATGCTGCGCCCCGACCCGACCACGGCGGTGTCGGCCCGGGAGTCGGTGCCCGCGCCCCGGCCACCGTTCCTTGGCGATACCCTGCTCGCCGACGCGCTGCGGACGCCGGGTGGCCTGGGCATCCTGCTCGGGCTGGGCCTTTCGTTTCTCGCCAATCCGGGCCACCGGGCGATCGCCGCGCGCTCGCTCACCATCGCCCAGGCCGCCCGCCGCGCCGACCGGGAGCCGACCTGGATCCTTGATGAGCTCAATCGAGCCCTGGGGCTGAGCAACGCGGCGGCACCGGCGATCGAGATCACGCCGGATCTGATCGTGGCGGAGGTGCTCGAACGTTGGCCCGCGACCCTCGCGGTGTTCCTGCAACACGGGTTCACCCCGCTGGCCGATCCGACCCAGCGGGCGCGTCTGTCACCGACGATCAGCGTTCGGCAAGCCGCGACTGCCCGCGGCGTCGACCTGACGCAGCTGATGGCAGATCTGCAAAGCGCCTCGGGCACGACGGTCACGATGCCCCTGGCTAAAGGAGGAAAGTGATGAGCACGCTGCAGCCAGTGGTGACCGCCGAGGACGTCGTCGGCGAGCTCACCCAGGTCTACGACCCGGAGATCGGCCTGGATATCGTCAGCCTCGGGCTGGTCTACGAAGTCGCGGTGGAGGGAGGCACGGTGAAGATCCGGATGACCTTCACCACGCCCCTCTGTCCGGTCGGCCCCTACATCGAAGCGGACGTTCACCGGGCGATCGAGAACCTGCCGATGATCCAGCAGGTCGCGATCGAGGTGGTGTTCGATCCGCCCTGGGACTGGCACATGATGAGTGACGAGGCGAAGACCGAGCTCGGAATCACCGAATAACCACCATCAAGGAGATGACAAACGGCATGGCTATTTCACGAACGACGCTGACCGCCGATTGGACGGTGAATGAGGTCGTCGCGGCGGATCCCGCGGCGC
>JBOGTX010000993.1:0-1520 GCA_050695695.1 Chloroflexota bacterium | reverse complement strand
ATACAGGATAATGTTCTCAACGTCGCGATTCAACGTCGCGATTATAGTAAGTCCCCCACCTCTCGTCAATTTAGCGTCGATCTCGGGTGAAGATCGGGGTGTCGGCCCACTTGCCGGGGCGCCGCGGCCTGGCTAAAACGGATTGCCTCGGTTGGCAAAAGTCCCGTTGACGGCGGAGATCATCTGACCAGGCCGGGGGAGTGGCCGGTGACGAACAACGCGCGAAGCATCATCGCTATGAATCTACGATGTTAGATCATTTGCTCCTCAGACCACGATGAGAACTGCCTGGACTTGCCCCGCAAATCCAGGCAGTTCTCATCGTGGTCTGGGCCTAGAAATCGGCTCTCCGGGCGATCAGCAGATCGCGGATCTCCTCGGCCGCGGGGGTGTCCGGAGTCAGGCAGCCCAGCGGGGTCCGGCCGAGGTCATCGCGCGCGTCGACCAGCGACGGATCGAGGTCGAGCAGCGCGCGCAGCCGCTCGACCAGGCCGAAGCACGCCGCGTCGTGCGCGCTGGCGTCGGAGCTGAGCAGCTCGAAAATCCGGGTTGCCCGGTGGTGATATGCCCAGCCCAGTGGGGTGCTGTGGAAGCGCGAGTCCGGGATGGTCCGCTTGGCGCCGTGTCGTAAGAGTAGCTCGATCACCGGCACCCGCCGCTCGTCGTCACGGTGCGGATCGCCACTCGCCCCCACCGGAACCCCGGCGGTCAGCCAATGCAGGACCGTTCCGCCGAGCTGATTGACGCCGGGAACCTCCTGGTTCACGTCCGCCCCGAGCTCCAGGAGATACTCGACCGTCTCCAGTCGCGCCGCCAGCGCCGCGAAAGCGAGCGCCTGGCAGAGGACGTTCGCGCGGGTCCGCTCGCAGCGGAAACGGTTCTCGTAGGGGTCGGCCAGCCGCCCGGCATCCGGCGTCAAGCTGCCGTCTGGATTGACGAAGCGCTTGACCACGTCCAACCGGCCGAGCCCGGCCGCGAAGCGCAGGTCGAGGGCGGCGCCGAAGCTGGCCAGCAGCTCGGCGATCTCGGTGAAGCCGAAGCCAAGGGCGTAGGCCAGCGGCATGCCGCTGCCATCGGGCCCGTCCACCGCCGCGCCGCCTTCGAGCAGGGCGCGAACGGCTCCCAGCGCGTTGTAGCTGACCGCGCTCTTGAGCGGGCCGCCGTTGTCGATCTCGACGTCCGCGCCGGCCTGAATGAGCGCCCGGGCAAGCTCGAAGTCGTTGCCCCGCCGGTTGGTGCCGTTGAAGCTGGCCTCGGCCAGGCAATGGAGGGGGATCGAGTCGTTCGGAATCTCGGGCGGGGCCAGATCCGGGCGCACCCAGCGCGGGTTCGCGGCGAGGGGATCCGCGCGCAGCAGCGCCTGGAGCCTGACCAGATCGCCGTCGCGCACCGTCCGGATCACCTGCTGGACGCTGGCATCGAGGTTGAGATAGCTCTCGTACTTGGACCAGAACGCGTAGCCTTGCTCGTTGGCGACGACCAGCCGCGCGTCTTCCTCGGAAAGGGTGTCGGCGTTGGGG
>JBOGTX010000992.1:0-1827 GCA_050695695.1 Chloroflexota bacterium | reverse complement strand
GTCGATACCCCATGGCGAGACCGGATCCGCCCGCACGCCCAGACCCGGCTCGGGTTCTACGGCCAGACCTATCCCGAGGCTGAGGTGCTTCACGGCGCGGCCTGGGGCGACGGGGCAACGCCGGCGAAGGCGATCCTGGTGATTCGCCTGGACATCGCTCCGGAGCACGACGAGGAGTTCGAGGAATGGTACAGCCAGGAGCACCTGCCGGCCCTGTGCGCCGTTCCGGGCGTCATCGCCGGCCGCATCTTCAAGGCGATCGAGGGTGGGCCGAAGCACCTGACGATCTTCCACCTGGCCGAGCCCGAAGCCCAGGCGTCCGAAGCCTGGCGCCGCGCCGCGAGCACCCCGTGGACCATGCGCATGCGCCGGCTGGTCCCGGAGCGCTGGCGCGTGGTGTACCGGCCGGTGGATTGACGTGACGGATCTCCGAGGAACCCCTCTCACCCCGGCCCGCTCTTTATCCCTGGCGCTGGGGCGTTCACACGCCGGGCGCGGAGAGAGCGGGAGCGACCCGCGTTCCCTTAACGATTATTCCTCGATCGCATGGTACAATGACGGCAGCGAAGTGGCTTTTGCCGATACCACGGAAAGGAAACGGAATGGACGACGCGTCTAGTCATGAACGTTGGGCCCTTTCGACGTGCCGTGGGTGTCGGGTGCCGCTCGCTTTCCTCTTCCCGATGATCTAACCAGCGTTCGGCAGATCCCCCGCCCTCGGTTTGCCGAGGGCATTGTTTTTTCACGCCACTCACGTGAAAGGGGGATGGGTCGTGGCGCAAATCCACACGACTCGGACGGTCTCGGGTGCTCCGGCGACGCCCGCACCGACCTGGTGGGTCGATCTGGTCGTCATCGGGCTGGTCGCCGCGATCGCCTACGGGGTGGTCGCGCTGGCGACGCGCTGGGCGGCTCCGCTGACCGTCACGGTCAATCTCAATCTCGCATGGTGGGCGCTGCCCGGCTACGCTGGTCTGTCGACCATGCGCATGGCGGTCGCCTACGTGATCTCCGCGGCGTTCAGCCTCGCCTACGCGCGAATCGCGATCGCGAGCCGCTCGGCCGAGCGGTTCATGATTCCATTGCTCGACATTTTGCAGAGCATCCCGATTCTCTCGTTCATGCCGGCGGTGGTGCTCGGGCTGATCGCGGTCTTTCCCGACCGAAACTTCGGCCTCGAGCTGGCGGCGGTCCTGTTGATCTTCACCAGCCAGGCCTGGAACATGGCGTTCTCGTTCCACCAGTCGCTGGTGACGATCCCCCGGGAGCTGAACGAGGCCGCCCGGCTCTACCGGCTCAATTTCTGGCAGCGCTTTTCGCGATTAGAGCTGCCTTTCGGCTTGATTCCGTTTATCTGGAACTCGATGATGAGCTGGGCCGGGGGCTGGTTCTTCCTGATGGCGGCCGAGCAGTTCACCCTGGGCGGCAAAGACTTTCGCCTGCCGGGGCTTGGCTCTTACCTGGCGACCGCGGCGAACCGGGGAGACGTCGGCGCGCTGGCGCTCGGGCTCGCCACGCTGGTCGCGGTGATCGTGATCCTGGACCAGCTTCTGTGGCGACCGCTCGTCGCCTGGTCGGAGCGCTTCAAGCTCGAGCAGACCGAATCGGCGGAGGGCGTGACCTCCTGGGTGCTGACGACGCTGCGCCGATCGGCACTGCTCGAGTGGCTGTCGGATCACTTACTCGGGCCGGTGGGGTCGTCGCTGGATCGCGGGCTAACCCGGCTGTTCGGACCGGGTGCGGCCGAGGCTTCCCCGAGTCCGGCGGTGGCCAATTCGGAGCGGCGAGTGTCGCGAAACGTCGCGAGGGCCGCGCTCGGGCTGATCG
>JBOGTX010000991.1:0-2951 GCA_050695695.1 Chloroflexota bacterium | reverse complement strand
CCAGGAGACAAGCTCCCCCACCCAACCACACCCCCGCCCACTGCCCTACGACCCCTGGGCGCCGTTCACCAAAATTCGGGGGGTGCCATCCTTCTCTTATTCCGTCTTGGCCGGCTCCGATTCGGCGGGGGCGGCGAGCTGGGGCGGAGCAGAGATCTTCGTCTTCAGCTTCGCGAGCTCGTCTTCGATCGCGCTGTCCTGGGACAGTTGCGCGAAGCGGTCCTCGGTCGTGTCGTGCGAGAGCTCGGTCGAGGCCTGGGCGCGCGCCTCTTCGAGGCGGATCCGCTCGTCCATCCGGCCAAGCTGGCTGGCAGGATCGAAGGAATTCATCGCCGCTGAGACCTTGGCCACCTGCGTCTGGGCCTGGGCGCGGCGGTGGCGGGCCAGCAACGCTTCGCGGTTGCGCACCGCGCCGTCGTATTTCTCTTGCAACTCGTGCAGGTCGGACTTCGCCTTCTCGACCGCCTGGTGCTGGGCCGTCCACTGATCCTGATAGACCTTGGCGTTGTTGGCAAAGTCGACCTTGCGGTGAAGCGCCTCGCGGGCGAGGTCTTCCGAGCCTTTCTGCATCGCCAGCTCGGCCTTCTTCTGCCACTCGTCGGCGAGCTGCTGGCTGCGCTCGGCGTTTGCCTGGAGCTCTTTCTCGTCGGCGATCATCTTCGCGACTTCGGTTCGGGACTGGGCGATGCCGTCGCGCATGTCGCGGGTGAGCTGATCCAGCATCTTCGCCGGGTCCTCGGCGGCGTCCAACATGGCGTTGATGTTGGACTTGGCAATAGTCGAAATTCGGTTCAGAATCCCCACGGTCTCCTCCTCGCCTCGGGCGGATGATGGCCATATCTTACACCCACCCCCGGCGAAGCGCTAGAACCGATTGGCAGGTGTGCTCAAGACATACCATGCTTGATTTGTCCGGAAGGCGGTGCTATGATGCGCGTCGTTCGATTGGTCGTTATCGATCGCGGCGCCCTGAATCAAAAAGTTCGATCGTACCGGGAGTGGCCCGATGACCACCACCGCCACCCGGCTCACTGGGCGGCAAGCGTCCTTGCCCTGGTTCGCCCGGCTCGTCGGCGCGAGCTCGCCGATGGAAGTGCGGCAAGCCGTCTACGGCTACCTGTTCCTGGTCCCCTGGATTCTCGGGCTGATCATCTTCGTCGTCGGTCCGATCATCGCCTGTTTCTACTTCAGCTTCACCGACTTCGAGGGTGTCGGCACGCCGCACTGGATTGGCCTGGCGAACTACGTGAAGGCGTTTACTGGCGACGATCTCTTCTGGCCATCACTCGGTCGAACGTTCGAATACTCGATCGTCCTGGTGCCGGTCGGACTCATCGGCTCGCTTCTCCTGGCCATGCTGCTGAACCGGGCGATCAAGGGCATCAGCTTCTTTCGCACCTTTTTCTTCATCCCGAGTCTCACCCCGCCGGTCGCGCTGGCGTTGCTCTGGGTCTGGCTCTTTCATCCCAGTGTCGGCCCGATCAACGTCGCGCTCAAGGCCATCGGCATCCAGGGGCCGGCCTGGCTCGAGAGCGCCCAATGGGCGCTGCCGGCGATCATCATCATCAACCTCTGGGCGAGCGTTGGCGGCAACACGATGATCATCTTCCTGGCCGGCCTGCAGGGGGTACCCCAGGAATTCATGGAGGCCGCCGAGATCGATGGCGCCGGGCGCTGGTCGAAGTTCCGCCACGTCACCCTGCCGATGATCTCGCCAACCTTCCTCTTCAACCTGATCCTCGGGGTGATCGGCGCGCTGAAAGTGTTCACCACCGCCTTCGTCGCGACGAAAGGTGGACCGCAGTACGCGACCTGGTTCTTCGCGCTGCACATCTACCAGCAGGCGTTCGCCTATTTCCGCATGGGGTACGGGTCGGCGCTGTCGTGGCTGTTCGTGGTCGTGCTGGTGGCGTTCACCTACTTCCAGTTGGTGCTGTCGAAGCGCTGGGTCTACTACGGGGGTGATTCGGACTGATGGCAAGCGGCGAAGCGGCCCTCTCGGACCTCGACCGGTCCAGACGGACCTCGGCCCGGGCGGGCTTGACGACGGAGAACGTCGTCGCGCTGGTCTTTCTGCTCGCGCTCTCGGTCGTCTTCATCTTCCCCTTCCTCTGGACGGTGACCAGCTCGCTCAAGCAGCCGTACGAGATCTTCAACTTTCCGCCAACCCTCTTCCCCGCGGTGCCGCAGTGGAAGAACTACGCGACGGTCTTTCAGATCGCGCCGTTCTTCCGCTGGATCGTC
Organism: Chloroflexota bacterium; assembly: GCA_050695695.1. Taxonomy (GTDB): domain Bacteria; phylum Chloroflexota; class UBA6077; order FW602-bin22; family CADDYW01; genus JAJPKB01. The sequence continues at coordinate 707 of JBOGTX010000991.1, read as the reverse complement.
AACAGTCTGTTCGTCGTCGTCGTCGGCACGAGCGGGGTCGTGCTCACGTCGTCGATCGTCGCCTATTCCTTCGCGCGCTTCAAATACCGCGGGCGCGACGTGCTCTTCTTGATCACCCTGGGGACGATGATGCTCCCCGCGCAGATCACGCTGATTCCCCAGTACGTGCTCTTCGCCAAAATGGGCTGGATCAACACGCTCTATCCGCTCTGGGTCCCGTTCTGGTTCGGCGGCGGCGCGTTCTACATCTTCCTCTTGCGCCAGTTCTTTCTCTCGCTGCCGCGCGAGCTCGACGAGGCGGCCCTGATCGACGGGGCCGGCTACGTCCGGATCTTCTGGACGATCTTGATGCCGCTGTGCATTCCGGCGCTGGCCACGGTGATGATCATCTCGTTCATCAGCTCGTGGGGCGACTTCCTGAGTCCTTTGATCTACCTCAATTCGCCGGACATTTTCACGATCGCCATGGGGCTTTTCTTTTTCCAGAACGATCCGGATCTCGGCGGGATTCCCACCCAGCACCTGCTGATGGCCGCGGCGGTCATGACGGTTATCCCGTGCATCGTCCTGTTCTTCACGATGCAGCGTTATTTCATCCAGGGCGTGGTGCTGGCGGGGATCAAAGGCTAGACCGTGTTTGCAACCCATTCCGCTCGCTCACGACCATCTCTGACGAAGCGGCGGCCGTGCCCTTTGCAAACGTGGCC
>JBOGTX010000990.1:0-10770 GCA_050695695.1 Chloroflexota bacterium | reverse complement strand
GTGTGGAGCTGGGCCAGTCCGCGAGGGCTGCGGGTCGAGCGCACTCTGCGGCAGGACCGGGCTCAGGTCGGCGACGTGATCGAGCAGCGGCTCCAGTTGCGGGCTCGGTTCCCGGTGCCGCGGGTCTGGATCGAGTTCGTGGATTCTGGAACCCTACCGGGCTACCGCGCCGGGCGCGTCCTCGGGCTCGGTCTGGGAGGAAGCCGAACCTGGCTTCTGCGGGCGACCTGCCGGCGTCGTGGCCTCTACCAGTTGGGGCCGGCGCGGATCAACGGCGCCGATCCATTTGGCCTTTTCCGGAGCTCCCATCGGGTCGATTCGGTTCGTTCGGTGCTGGTCTATCCGGCCACGGTGGATTTGAACGGATTGGCCCTTCCCGCGGGACACCTGATCGGCGGCGACCGCCGGCGGAGTGGCTGGCACCAGACGACGTCGCACGTCTCCGGGGTACGCGACTACCACCCGGGCGATCCGGTTCGCCACGTTCACTGGCGCTCGACCGCGCACGCCGGCCGGATGATGGTGAAAGAATTCGACGTTGAGCCGGTTGCCGACATCTGGCTCTTTCTCGACGTCGAGCGATCGGTCCAACGCGGCGCGGGTGACGAATCGACCGAGGAGTACGGAGTGACGGTGGCGGCATCGCTGGCGCGTCACTTTTTGAGCGAGGGGCGGGCGGTTGGCATGGTGGCGGTCGCGCGGCAGCGGGTGGTGGTGCCGACCGACCGCGGCCAGCGGCAGCTGATCAAATTGCTGGAGGAGCTCGCGGTCATTCGGGCGGACGGCGACGAGCCAATCGCCGAGACCCTGGCGTCGGAAGGCGATCGCTGCACCCGGAACGCGGCGGCGATCGTGGTGACCCCGTCGCTCGACGAGCGCTGGCCGGCGGCGCTGCGGGGTCTGCGTGACCGCGGGATTCCCTCCGGGGCGATCGTCCTGGAGCCGGCCACTTTCGGCGACGCTCCTGGCTCGCTGCTGCTGGTTGGCGCGCTGGCCACCAGCAACGTGCCGAGTATTCTGGTCAAGCGTAGCGACGACCTCTCGCGCACGCTCTCGGACGGCTGGCGTGGCTAGTACGGCGGCAATCGACGAGGGACCGCGATGAATCGAAGGATCGCCGCGATCGCGATCGATTCCGCGCTCCTGGCGCTGGTCATCCTGCCGCCGGCCGCCGCGGTCGCGTCGGCGCGACTGGATCCGTCCCTGCCCTTCGGAATGTTGATCTGGGTCGTGTTGCTGGCAGCGGTGCTGGGAATCATCTTCGCCAGCTCGCGCCTGCCCGGCGAGATCGTTCACCCCATCGCGTTGGCGGTGGGAGCGATCGGCATTCTGGTCGCGATCAGCCAGGTGATGCCGGACGTTCCGCCGGACGCCGGGCTGGACGAACGCCTCGGCGAGGTCCTGGCGCAACTCACCGCCTGGTTTCGGATCGTCCTTTCCGGCGGGCAGGCGACGAACAACCTGCTGTTCTTGCTCCTCTTATGCCTGGTCGCCTGGATGATGGGGTATTTCGGCGCCTGGGCCGTCTTCCGCGCGCGGAGCGCCTGGTGGCCGGTGACGATCAGCGCGACCGCGCTCACACTGGTCCTGGCGAACTTCCCGAATCTTTTTGGCTACATGCTGGTCCAGTTGGTCGGCTCCATGCTCCTGGTCGCCCGGGTCAACCTGGAGGCTCGCCAGGCTGCCTGGCAGTCGATTGGGATGCCGCAAAGCCAGGGGTTGTCTGGCCGTGCCTTTCGGGCGAGTCTCGCACTGGCCCTTGCGCTGGTTGCCCTGGCCTGGGTCGCGCCGACGGTGCTCGCGTCGCGGGCCATCTCCCAGGGCCTCGGCACACCGACGCGCCCCTGGGAGCAGGCGCAAGCGGAGTTCAACCGACTCTTCGGCGGCCTTCAGGCCCAAAACGAAGCGTCGCTCAGCGGCTTCAGTCGGTCGATGACGCTGCACGGCTCGTTTCACCTGGCCGACACCCCGGTGCTCCAGATCAGCTCGCCGCGCCCAGAGTACTGGCGCGTCATCGTGTACGATCGCTACACCGGGCACGGCTGGCTGAGCAGCGATCCAATCGATCAGGCCGACGTTCCGGCGGGCAGCGATGAGCTCCGTTCGACCGATCGAGCGCGCACCGAGATCGATCAGCAGGTGACCGTGTTGCAGCCGCGCGGGAGCTACGTCGTCGGAGCGTCGCAGCCATTTCGATTCGACCGGACGGTGAGCGCGCAAGCCTACCCGGATTCGCCGGGCAATAGCGTCGATCTCGTGGCGGCGCTGTCGCTGGCGCCACTGGAGCCCGGCTCACGGTACAACGTGGCGTCCGATGTGTCGGTCGCCTCGGCCTCCGACCTGCGCACCGCGAATCAGGCGTACCCGGCCGAGATTCGGCAGCGCTATCTCACCCTGCCAGCGATCCCCGAGCGCGTCCACCAGATGGCCGCCCAACTGACCGACGCTCAACCGGATCCGTACGATAAGGCCGAGGCTATCGAATCGTACTTGCGCTCGTTGCCCTACACCCTGGATGTCCCGGCGCCGCCCTCCGATCGCGACGCGGTCGACTACTTCCTCTTCGATACGAAGACCGGCTACTGCGACTATTTCGCGTCGGCGATGGCGGTGATGGCGCGGAGCGAGGGGATTCCGGCGCGGGTCGTGTCCGGGTACGCGACCGGAGAGCGCCAGGACGACGGATCGTACCTGGTGAAAGATTCGAATTCGCACTCCTGGACCGAGGTCTACCTCCCACCGTACGGGTGGATCCCGTTCGAGCCAAGCGGTAGCTGGCCGAGATTTCAGCGCGGGAGCGGCGAGGCCGGCGCGGCGACGCCGACGCCGATTCCGACGCCCCACCCGGTGCCGAATCTCGCCCAGGGTCAGTCCCAGACGACTCCCACCCCTACTCCCTCGCCGACACCTTCGCCCGACGCGGCCGCGGCTTCCCAGGCGGTCACGAAGCCGCGGCCGCCAGACGTCCAGCCATTCCTGCCGCTGTTCTACGCTCTGGCCATCCTGGCGGCGATCATGCTGGCCCTCTGGTACTTCTGGAACCGCGGCCTTCGCGGCATGCCGCCCGCGGTGGTCGCCTACGCCAAGATGACCCGCCTGGCAAGCTGGCTGGGGTTCGGTCCGCGGCCGACCGAGACGCCGGAGGAATATGGTCGATCACTTGGTCGCTCGGTGCCCGAAGCCGGGACGAGCATCCGCCGGATCAGCGCCGACTATGCCCAGTACCGCTTCAGCCGCCCCTCGGACTTTCGCGGCGACCAGGCGCTGCGGGTGTGGCGCTTCGTCCGGAATGCCTTGATCCGGCGAGTCGGCCGTCTGCGACGGAATTGATCGTTTTCAATCCCGGGTAATCAGACGCACGGCGCGGTCGAAGAAGACGTAGTCCCAGGTCCAGTTGATCATCACCACCAGGCGGTTACGCAGGCTGATCAACTGGAGCAAGTGAACCACCAGCCACATCACCCAGGCGGGGAAACCGGTCACCTTGAGCCGGCCAATCTGGCAGACCGCGGCGTTTCGGCCGATCGTGGCCATGGTTCCCTTGTCGCGGTACACGAAACGCTCCAACGGGAGACCAGCGAGCTGGCGACGAAGATTCTTCGCGGTCAATTCTCCCTGTTGAATCGCGACCGGCGCGACCATCGGCAACGTCGCGCCACCCTGCTCGAAGGCGGCCAGATCGCCAATGGCGTAGACCTCCGGGTGATCGGCGACCTGAAGCGTCGGCTCGACCGTGATCCGACCGCCGCGGGCGGTTGGCAGCCCGGGCGTGGCGTCGACGCTCGTCGCGCGCACGCCCGCCGCCCAGACCAGGGTGCGCGCCGGAACCGACGTGCCGTCGCCGAGCTCGACCGTCTCGCCGTCGAAGTCTTTCACCGCGGCGCTGGTTCGCACGTCAACGCCTTTTTGCCGGAGCGCGCGAATTGCCGCCTTTTGCAGCGACGGATCAAGCATCGGCATGATCGTGGGCGATGCCTCGACCAGAACGACCCGGGCATCCTTGACGTCGAGACCGGTGTAATCGTGCACGAGCACCAGGCGAATCAGCTCGGCCAGCGCGCCGGCGAACTCGACGCCGGTCGGACCGCCCCCGGCGACGACGAACGTGAGCAGCGGCGTTCGCCGGCCGCTGTCTTTCTCTCCGATCGCTTTCTCGAAACACTCGAGGATGTGATTGCGGATCGCGACCGCCTGGTTCAGATATTTCAGCCCGATTGCCTTCTGGGCAACCCCTTCGATGCCGAAAAAGTGGTTCGTGCTCCCCGAGGCGAGAACGAGATAATCGTAGGAAATTGGGCCATCGTTCGTCGCGATCTGGCGACGTTCCAGATCGATCTTCTCGACCGATGCCATGCGAAAGCGCACGTTGGGAATACCCCGGAGGATCCGGCGGACCGGCTGAGCAATGTCTTCGGGTTCGAGGCCGGCGGTCGCGACCTGGTAGAGGAGCGGCTGGAAGCAATGGTAGTTTTGCCGATCGACGACCAGCACGTCGGCCTCGACGCCGGCCAATCCGCGGGCGACGCGCAGTCCGCCAAAGCCCGCTCCGACGATCACCACCCTCGGCCAGCCGCTCAAAATCGGGACACGCCGGTCACGACGTCGCGCCCGCAGCAGCCAGGCCAGGCCACTCACGACCGCGCCGCCAAGCGCGAACGCTCCAAGATCTCGCAGGTACATGGACTAAGCCTCTAGAAGGAGAGTCTCGGGATCCTCGATCAGCTCTTTGACGCGGACCAGGAACTGGACCGCCGTCCGACCATCGATGATCCGGTGGTCGTAGGTGAGCGCGAGGTACATCATCGGGTGAACGACGACCTGCCCCTGGACGGCGATCGGTCGCTCCAGGATCCGATGCATGCCAAGAATCGCGGCCTGGGGCGGATTCACGATCGGAGTCGAGAACAGGGAGCCGAAAACGCCCCCGTTGGTGATCGTGAACGTTCCGCCGCGCAGCTCTTCGAGGGTCAGCTGGTTGTCTCGGGCGCGCTTCGCGAGCTCGGCGACGGCGCGCTCGATTTCGGAGAAGCTTTTCCGTTCGGCATCACGAATGACCGGCACCACCAGCCCACCCTCGGTGTCGACCGCGATTCCAATGTCGTAATAGAGCTTCTCGACGAGGTCATCGCCTTGCAGCTCCGCGTTGACGTCTGGAAATGCCTTCAGCGCGCCGACCGCGGCCTTGACGAAAAACGACATGAAGCCAAGGCCGACGCCGTGCCGGGTCTGGAATGCCTCACGGCGGCGGCGGCGAAGATCCATCACCGCGGACATATCGACGTCGTTGAAGGTTGTCAGCAAGGCCTGATTGTGCTCAGCCTCGAGGAGCCGGCGCGCGATCGTCAAGCGGCGCCGGGAGAGCCGAACCCGCCGCTCCGGTCGCTCGGTCGGAACGGTCGGGGCTTCGGTGGGCAATGGCGCGGTCTCGAGCGTCAGTTGGGGCTGGACCGGGGCAGCGGGCGGTGTCACGGGCATCGCCGCGGGCGGCACCGCCGCGGGCGGCACCGCCTCGGGCGACACCGCCTCGGCGGTCGCCACCGGCTGGCGTTCCAGATAGCTGGCGACGTCTTCGCGCGTCACCCGTCCGGCTGGGCCGGTGCCGGGCACCTTGCTCAGATCGATCCCGTATTCCGAAGCGATTCGCCGCGCGACCGGCGACGCCAGGGGAGCTTCTTCAGGCGGCGGAGCGGCTTCCACCTTTGGCTGGGCGACCGCGCTGCCGATGATCCCAAGGACGTCCCCGACTTTGACCGTCTCGCCCTCCGAGCGCAGGACTTTTTGAAGCACGCCGGTGGCGTCCGCGGTGACTTCGAGGTTGACCTTCTCGGTCTCCAACTCGACGACCGGCTGCCCGGTCACGATCGCGTCACCCTGATGCTTGAGCCACCGCCCGACGGTTGCCTCGGTCAGCGATTCGCTGAGCGGTGGAACGCGGATCTCACTTTCCATGGCTTACCTCGACCACCAGCGGCGCCGAGGTCGCGCCCAGCGAGCCATACGCCGCGGCGATGATTTGCTCCTGCTCGACCGCGTAAAGGTCGTGGGCGCCGACGGCCGGGCTCGCGCGCCGCGGTCGGCCAACGTAGCGGAGCGGCACGTCGCCCGGAAGCACCCGGGCGATCCGCGGCTCGGCGAACGTCCAGGCCCCCATGTTCAGCGGCTCCTCCTGGACCCAGATCACCTCGCGCCGACGGGGATAGCCTTCGACGACCTCCCGCAGCGCGTCGAACGGGAACGGATAGAGCTGTTCGACGCGGGCAATCGCGGTTTCCGGGTGCTCGCCCCGGAGCGGGCTCGCCGCGAGGTCGACGTAGACGTGACCGCTGCAGAGGATCAGCCGGGTGATCTCGGCCGCGCGCGCGCGCGACGCGAGATCGTCGAGCACGGTCTGAAATTGCCCGGTTGCCAGATCACTCAGCGTCGAAGCGGCGAGCCCATGGCGAAGCAGACTCTTCGGGGTAAAGACGATGAGCGGACGTGGATTTCGCCAGAGAAACGCGGCCTGATGCCGCAAAAGGTGGAAATATTGGCCGGCGGTCGTGCAGTTCGCGATCCGCAGGTTGTTCTCGGCGGCCATCTGGAGGAAACGCTCGATCCGGGCGCTCGAATGCTCCGGTCCCTGACCCTCGAGAGCGTGTGGCAGCAACATGACCAGCGATGAGGTTTGTCCCCACTTGGCCTGACCCGCCACCACGAACTGGTCGATGATCACCTGGGCGGCGTTGGCGAAGTCGCCAAACTGCGATTCCCAGACGACGAGCGCGTCGGGAGCCTGAGTGCCATAGCCGTACTCGAAGCCGAGCGGCGCGGCCTCCTCCAGCGGACTATCGTGGATCTCGAACGAGGCGCGCGCGTCGGCTAGCGCCTGCAATGGCGTGAAGGTCGCGCCGGTTGTCGAGTCGTGGAGGACGAGGTGACGCTGGCTGAACGTGCCCCGCGCCGTATCCTGGCCGGTCAGGCGCACGGGCGTGCCATCGACCAGCAGCGATGCGAGCGCGAGCGCTTCGGCCTGGGCCCAATCGATCGCCCCCTCGGGCTCAACCGCCGCGCGCCGCCGCTCCATCCAACGCACCAATTTCGGGTTCACGGTAAATCCGGGCGGAACGGAAAGCAGCTCGGCGTTCAGTCGCTTCAAACGCTCGGCGGGGACCGCGGTGACGATCGCGGCCACCCCGTTGGAGGTCTCCGCGTTCACCGTGGGTGGCGCGCTCGGCGGGTCGGGCTTCTGGAACAGCTCCTGGAGCCGCTCGGTCGCCTCGCGTAGCATGCCCTCGGCCTCCGCGGGCGGAACGTCGCCGTTTTTAGCCAGGCGTTCCGCCCAGAGGGTGCGAACCGCCGGATGACTCTGAATCTCCCGATAAAGCAAGGGCTGAGTATAGCTCGGCTCGTCCGCCTCGTTGTGTCCCCAGCGACGATAGCCGATCAGGTCGATCAAGAAGTCCTTGTGGAACCGATCACGGTAGGTGTGGGCAAGCCGGATCGCGGCGATGCAGGCGGCGGGGTCATCCGCGTTCACGTGGACGATCGGAATCTCGTAGCCCTTGGCCAGGTCGGACGCGTACATCGTCGAGCGGGCCGACGATGGCGGTGTCGTGAAGCCAAGCTGATTGTTGGTGATCAGGTTGATGGTACCGCCGGTCGTATAGCCGGTCAGCCGCGAGAGATTCAAGGTCTCGGCGACGATTCCCTCGGCGGCGAACGCCGCGTCGCCGTGAAGGATGCAAGGAAGCGCCCGATCGACGTCCTGGGTCGGCGATCCAGGCTGGTTTCTGCGCTCGTCCGACGCGCGACACATGCCTTCGACGACCGGATTCACGTACTCGAGATGGCTTGGATTGGGCGCGAGGGTCACGAGCATGCCGACCGGTCTCCCATCCTGATAGGCGGTCCGCGCGCCAAGGTGGTAGGTCACATCGCCGGTCCAACCAGAGCCGCTGCGCTCGGAGGGCGGAACGCTTTCGGCGGCTCCGGCGTGGCGCAGCTCGGCGAAGATGTCGGTCACCGGCTTGCCCAGCACCTCGGTCAGCACCGCCAGTCGACCGCGATGGGCCATGCCCAGCCAGAGCGATTGGGTTCCGCGCTCGGCCGCGCACCCGATCAATTCGAGCAGCATCGGCACCAGCGCGTCGAGCCCTTCGATGGAGAACCGCTTCTGCCCGGGGAAGGCCCGATGGACGAAGTGCTCGAACGCCTCGACGTTGGTCAGTTGCTGGAGGATGGCGCGCGCGTCAATCGGTTCGTTCGGATCTTGAAACCGCTGGGTCTCGACGACGTGTTGGAGCCAGACGCGCTCGCCGGCGCTCTGAACGTGCCGAAACTCGTAACCGGTCGTCCCGCAGTAGATCCGCCGCAGGGTCGCCATCGCCACCGCCGCGTTCGGCGCGGAGGCCGCCGGTGGGCCACCAACGACCGACGCGGGTAGGCGACGGAGATCGTTCTCCGAAAGGTCGTACGTCGCGAGCTCGAGAGACGGATCGCCGGGCGGGGCGGTGCCGAGTGGATCGAGCCTGGCCGCGAGGTGGCCGTAGGCGCGAATCGCGCGCGCCAGGTTCGACGCCCCGACGATCTGGTCGACCGTGACCGCCGAAAGGGCCGGAGGCGGCAGCTCGGTCGCGGTCGGCCGGGGCGCCGACCAGGTGCGAAACCACGCGCGCATCGCGGCGGGAACCGAATCGGGATCGCGAAGGTAGCGTTCGTACTGTTCGAGCACATAGCCGGCGTTCGGCCCGAGAAACCCTTCGAGCTGGTCGGCCTGGAGCGTGGGCGACTGCATTTTCATGGCACTCTATTATATAACGCAGAGAAGGCGTTCGGGTGGCGGCCAATCGTTCTCGCCGGCACGGTTCATGTGTATCATGGTGGCCCGGGGTGTACAATAATATGACTGTCAGGGCGCAGAGGAGGGGCGTAGGGTGGGTCTGCTGGATCGCGTCCGCGATATCGTTCGGGCCAACGTGAATGACGTCATCAACCGTTCCGAGGATCCTGAAAAGGCGCTCGATCAGATGGTGGCCGACCTGAACGAGAACCTGGTCAAGGTGCGCCAGGCGGCGGCGCTGGCCATCGCGGCCCAGAACCGATTGCAGGCGGAATACGATCAACGAGTGAAGGCGGTGCAGGCCTGGCAACGTCGCGCCGAGCTAGCGGTGGATCGGGGCGATGATGGCCTGGCGCGGGACGCGTTGAAGCGCAAGCTGCAGTACCAGCAAGAGGCTGACCAACTGCGGGGAAGCGTTCAGGCGCAAACGTCGCACCTGGACGATCTACGGGCGAACGTCCAGGCGCTCGAATCACGGATTCAACAGACGATTGCCCAGCGAAATCAGTTGGTGGCGCGGTACCGAACCGCCCAGGCCTCGCAGCGTCTCGATCAGGAGCTCTCCAAGACCGGCGACGTGAGCGGGGTTCTGGGCCGGCTGGAGAATCGGGCAACCGATGCCGAGGCCCAGGCCGCGGCGTACCACGAGCTGAGCCGCGACAGCCTGGAAGATCGGTTCGCGCAACTCGAGCAAGGAAATAGCGTCGAAGATGAGCTGGCAGCGCTGAAGAAAGATCGCCTGCTTGGTGACGGCCAGCACTAGGTTCGAACTGGCTTGGTGGAGGTCACGTGGTGAGAAAGCGGGACAAGTTTTTGTTCGCGGCCTTCCTTGGCACCACGCTTTTGCTGGACTTTGCCGTTCCGGCGCTTGCCTTCGGTGGCGGCGTCGGTGGCGGCAGCAGCTTTGGCGGCGGTGGTGGTGGCTTCGGTGGAGGTGGCGGACTACCGATCGGTGGGGGCGGCGGATTTGGTTTGCCGATGTTCTTCCCGATGTTTGGATTCGGGGGCGGCATCGTGCCGATCCTCCTGTTCCTGCTCTTCATCTGGCTGAGCCGCCGAGGATCTATGACGTCGGGCCGAGGGGCCGGTACGATGCTGCCGTCGCGGTCATCGGACGTCAACCTGATCAAACTGGAAATTGGCCTGCTGGCGACGGCGAAGGACGTGCCAACTGCGTTGCATCGCCTGGTCGCGTCGATCGATACGTCGACTAACCTTGGGCTATCTCAGCTCTTGCAGCAGTCGGCGTTGCTCCTCCTGCGCAATCAGCAGTACTGGCACGCCGCGAATTACGGTTACCGGAAGGTCCGCTATAGCGACGCCGAGCCGGCGTTCAACAGTCTGACGATGCAGGCGCGATCGAAGCTGAGCTACGAGACGATCACCAACGTCGGCGGCACGCGGCAGGTGGACACCGATCACCTGCCCGCGCCGGTCGACTCGATAGCGCCCGGCGATTACATCGTCGTGGTCTTGATCGTCGCCAGCAGCGCATCGCTGCACCTGCGCGAGGCCCGCACGGCCGACGAGGTCCGCGAGCAGGTCGCCGAGATCGCGGCGGGCGCGGGCTCGAACCTCGAGGCGGTCCAGGTGATCTGGCACCCGGACAGCACGGATGAATCGCTCAGCCGTGACGACCTGATGACCCTTTATCCGGAGCTGGCGCCGATCTGAGAAGCCACGATGGCTCAGAATCTCTGGCCCGCGGTGATGCCGCTGGTTTGGGCTAGCAACTGGCGGAAAACGTAGGTCGTCGCCAGCACGACGACCGGAACCGCGACGAGCAGACCAACCAGAAATACGATCGCTCCGGCGATCTCGATGGCTGCCAGAATGATCAAGAAACCCAGAAGCTTCCACTTGACGCCCCGCGTCAGGTCGGAGCTTTTTTCCAGCGCGGCGAACGGACCGAGCCCCTGATCGACGACCAGAAACGGGGCGAACAGGAAGCG
>JBOGTX010000989.1:0-6753 GCA_050695695.1 Chloroflexota bacterium | reverse complement strand
GCCATGTCGTGGCTCGTGACCATGACGGTGACCCGATGCTCGCGGTTCAGCTCTTTGATGAACCGCAAAACGTTGCGCTTCGCCAGGACGTCCAGTCCGATCGTCGGTTCGTCGAGAAAGAGAATCTCCGGCTCGTGCAGCAACGCCAGGGCGAGCTCGGCGCGCATCTTCTGGCCGAGACTCAGTTCCCGCGCCAGGCTCTTGGAGAACTCATCCAAATCAAGCACCTCGCGAACGAACCCGAGCATCCGCTGGTAGCGGTCATCCGGGATATCCCAGACGACCCGTTTCCACTCGAAGCTTGCCGCGACCGGATGGTCCCACCAGAGCTCGGTGCGCTGCCCGAAAACGACGCCGATCCGACTGACGTAGCGGACCCGGTCGCGGACCGGGTCCATCCCAAGCACCCGAACCGTGCCCGCGTCGGGGGCCAGTAGACTGGCGAGCAGCTTGATCGTCGTGCTCTTGCCGGCCCCGTTCGGGCCAGCGTAGGCGACGACTTCACCGCGCCGGACCCGCAGGTCGATTCCCCGAAGCGCCTCGACGGCGCGAACCTTCGGATGGATCAAGTTTCGAAAGACGTCGCGGAGCTTTTCCGACCGCTGGGTCTGGTGATAGACCTTCCAGACCTCGGTCAGCTCAACGACGGTGTCCGAACGAGAGGTAGCGTTGCGACCCGACTCGTCCATAGTGTTTCATTCCTTTTTGGAAGATGACGACGGTCAACGCCACGATGGCGCCCGCCGCCAGGGGCGTCAGTCCCAGGGCGTAAGACGCGCGGTCGATCCCAAGGAGCGCCCGGCAGGGATACCAGGCGACGAAGCCGGCCGGCAGCGCGGTGAGCATTCCGCCGAGCCAGAATGGGCCGAGACCGTCCAAGGGAAAAGGCGCCAGCAAACGCATCATGCCAAGCGCCGAGCCGCTGATCTCCTCGCCAGCGCGCGGCGCCCAGAACGCCAGACAGCCCCAGACGAACGCGAACGCCAGTACGATCGCACACGACGCGACCAGATTGAGGGCGGCGAGCGCCAGCCAGCCCGGCGAGATCACCAGCGAGAGCCGCGCCGCGGACCAGACGACCAACGGAAGTGCGGCCAGCACGGCCGTGCCATCCGAGAACGGCGTGAAACCCTCGGTGAGCAGGGTTACCCAGATCGGGCGCGGCTGAATCAGGGTGTGGTCGAGCTGGCCGCGCCCGATCCGCCGACTGACGACGGAGACGTTGTAGCCAAAGAACACGTCGACCAACCCCTGGACCAGGGTGGCGTAGCCGAGCATGAAAATGAGCTGCGGCAGCGTCCAGGGGCCGATACCGTCGAAGCGGGCCGCCAGGAGGAGCGTCGCGGTAATCGTCGCCGCGCTGGTGACCAGATCCGACAGGAAGTACGTCACAAAGAAGCCGAGGTTACGGGTCAGCCAGGTTAGATCCAGCCAGGCGTAGAGACGCCACTGGCGCCAAACCGCCGCGAACGATCCCAGCCCGCGCTCATCCGCCATAACTCACCAGCTTCTCGCGGCTCGATCGCCAGAGCCAGTCGGCGACGAGCCAGAGCACGACCGACCAGACAGCCTGGAGCGGGATCAGGATGAGCGGATCTCCGGTCCCGGTGTAGATGCGCAGGGGCGCGGACGCCATCGACGCGTAGGGGAGCCAGGCGAAGACGGCTCCGATGCCCCACGGCATCAGCGCCAGCGGGACCAGCGCGCCGGAGAGCACCGAGGTGAGCGCGCCGCGCAAGGCCCCGATCCCCCAGGGAGTCTGATCGAGCGCCGCGGTGAGCGCCAGGAAGATGAACTCGATCGCCAGCCCGACGCTCACGGCCAGCGCCAGGCTGACGAGGAACCAGCCACCAGCGACCGGCGTGACCGGCCAGGGATCGACCCCGAGGAGTGGCGCGATCAGAAGTAGCGGCAGCGAGAAGAAGGCGAAGCTGAAGATCCAGCGACCAAAGGTACGCGCCGCGGCCTGGCCGACCAGCGACATCGGCTGCAGGAAGAAGCTGCCGATCGAGCCGTTCCAGAGCGCGTAGGGCAGCTCGGTCCGGCACTCCAGGGCCTCGCCAAACGCCTCGGCGATCAGCGTGTAGGTCAGCACGCTCGCCAGGGTCATCCCCGAGACGGTGCCTCGATCCGCGAGAATCAGTCGCCAGATCGAGAGCATCACGACCACCCGGACGAGACGCAGCAGGTAATTGAGCGGAAACCACGGGCTGTCGCCGACGTAGGCCGTCGCGGCCAGCATCGCGGTCGTCCAGTATTTGCGAATTGAACGCAGCGGAGCCGGAAGCCCAGCCTTCGTGGCAACCTTGCCAGGGATAATCGATCTGCCCACTGCCTACTCAACCTTTTGACGTTCTTCGCGTGGCAACGAAAGAGCGCCGCGCGATGGGGTCTCGCAACTTGCCCTGAGGCAAGGCGCCGAGGTCCATCGCGGGCGCTCTCAAGGGCTGATTCAGCGATCCCACGAAATCTTATTGTTTTGTATCCGGTCAGCCAGAAAGAGTATGGGGCTTGGCGGGGTGGGCGTCAAGGATGACCATGGCCGCAAGATGGGCAAGCCAGAGGTTATTCGCCTGCGCTCGATAGACGGATGAAGCGTTCATCGAGACGGCGCCTCCGATGGGCCACCAGAACCTAGCCAGCGCTGGCCGGTTTCGCCGTTCGCTCCAGGCTTTCCTGGATCCGCTGCCGGAAGTAATAGGCGAGAATGTGACCCACCTGCATGTGGACGTCCTCGACGATGCCGTAATGGTTGCTGTCGACCACCAGGCTCACGTCGGCCAGCGGGGCGAGCTCTCCCCCGCCGAAGCCGGTCAAAGCCAGCGTCGGTGCTCCGATTTCGCGGGCGTAGCGCGCCGCGCGGAGCACGTTCTCCGAGTTGCCACTCGCGGAAATGGCGATCACCACGTCGTCTTGACGCAGATACGGGCGGAGCTGGCCGAGGAACACGCTGTCGTAGCCGACGTCGTTGGCCCAGGCCGAGAGCAGCGGCAGGTTATCGGTCAGGGAGATCGCGCGGACCGGGCGAGCCGGCGCGTCACCCCGGTGTCCCAACGCGCCCTTGGTGAGGTCGGTGACGATGTGAGAAGCGCTGGCGGCGCTGCCGCCGTTGCCGAAGGCGAAGATCTGTCGATCGTGCTGGTAGGCAGCCCAGACCAGATCGACCGCCCTGGCGATCGCTCCGAGGTCAAGGCCGTTCAGCGCCGCGGTGAGGGACTGGATGTAGTTTTGGGCGAAGACTTCCGGATTGGTAGGCGTTGTATCCATCTGGGTTATCCTTATCTAGAACGGAAAGACGCGCATGAGGCGTCCCGAATCTTGCTTGCTACGGCGCGGAGACCTCTCTCACCCTGGCCCGCTCTTTATCCCAGACGCCGGGGCGTTCACACGCCGGGCGCGGGGAGAGCGGGGACTCCCAAGGAAAGATCTCTCTTGGGAGCTCCTCTCCCCGCGCCGGGGAGAGGCCGGGAGAGAGGTCTCCCCGGCCCGTCGAGAGCACTTCGCGCCAGATTCCAGGAGAAGAAGCAGAAATCGTTCCACTTCTTCTCACCGCGACAATGCGCTCGAGAATCGGCCGGGCGTTCACCAGCTCGGAGATTCTACCTGGCGCGGTAGGTAACAGATCGCTCCCCGGTCATTCTACACCGTTTCGGCCAGGGTCACCCGTTCGGATCTCGGTCCGGCGGATGGGGCGCGGCGTTCTCCCGCTGGCGGCGCAGCGCCGCGAGCTGGCTGCGCAGGTCGCCGACCTGCTGGGCGAGGAAGAACATGTAACCGAAGAGAACGATCCAGATAATCGTGTAGGCCGCGAACAAGTAGATCAGATTCTGCTCGGGCATCGGATTCCTTTCTAATCGCCATCCTGCAATTGCGCGATCTCGGCCTTGAGCCATTCGATGCGCACGCGCTGGCGCATTACGAACACGTAGAACAGCGTGAACGCCACCAGGCTGACCATCAGCCCGAGCAGCATCTCGGGCGGCAAGTTCTCCTGCCCGTCCAGCGAAACCACCGGACCCGGGTGCAGCGTTCGCCACCAGGTGACCGACATCTGGACGATCGGCACGTCGGCGAAGCCGATGATACCAAGCACCGCGCCGTAGCGCGCGCCGCGCGCCTGATCGTCGCTGTAGGCGCGCAGCATCAGGTAGACGACGTAGATCGCCCAGAGGATGAGCGTCGAGGTCAGCCGCGCGTCCCACGACCAGAAAGTGCCCCAGATCGGGCGCCCCCAGAGCATGCCGGTGATCAGCACCAGGGTGGTCAACACCACCCCGATCTCCGCCGAGCTACGCGCGAGGATATCCCAGCGCTCCGCGCGCTGCCAGAGGTAGAGAATACTCGACGCGAAGACGACGAAGAACGCCAGGTACATCAGCCAGGCGATCGAGACGTGGAAGTAGAAGATGCGCTGGACGTCTCCCTGCACCGCGTCGGCCGGCGCGTAGATGAAGGCGCAGTACAACGCCGCCAGGAAGCTCACGAACATGACCGCGGCAAGAAGCCAGTCGTACCATTCGAGGGCTCGGGAACGAGCCTCGGTCGGCTGCTCGGCCAGCGGAAGAGATTTGACGCTCATCGGTCACTCCTCCACGACGTAGTCGAACACGATAAAACAAAGCACTCCAAAAATCAGATCGAACGCGACCAGCAGCTCGGTCCAGCCGAGCCGACTGGTCGGCGAGCCCCCCCCGAGCGCCAGCGCCGTCGCTTCGACCGCCGCGATGACGACCGGTACCGAGATCGGGAAGAGCATGATCGGCAGCATCACCTCGCGCGCCCGAGTGTTTGCCGCCATCGCCGAAAAGAGCGTGCCGACGGCCGCGAAGCCAGCCGTGCCCAGGAAGACGATCAGGATCAGGCCCGGCGTCATCGCGCCGAAGTTGAAGAAGGAGATGAAGACCGGCAAGGCGATGATCTCGACGACGATCATGAAAAACAGGTTGCCGAGCAGCTTGGCGAGATAGATCGCTCCCCGATCGATCGGCGCGACGAGCAGACCATCCAGCGAGCCGCGATCCTTCTCCAGGATGAACGATCGCCCCAGTCCCAGGATTCCGGCGAAGGTGAACGCGACCCAGAGCACCCCCGGCGCCACGCCGGCGACGTTGTCGACCCGCAGGTCGAAGGCGAAGTTGAAGACGAGCAGCACGAGCAACGCGAAGACGATCATTCCGCCGAGGATCTCGCGCGTTCGGAGCTCGACGACGAGATCTTTCCAGAGCAGCGCGCTGACCTGGCGCGCGAAGCCATTCACCGCCCCTTCCCTTCGCCCCGAATGGCGGCGCCAAGCGCCAGGGCATCGGTGTCCGAGCTGAGCACATCGAGCGCCAGCTTGCCGCGCGCCAGAACGATGATCCGCTCCGCGAGATCACCTGCCCGCCCGAGGTTGTGGGTCGTGAAGAGGACGGTGCGGGGCCGTCCCGCGTCGTCGACCATCAGTCGTTCCAGAATCTCCAGTCCCGCGACGTCCAGGCCGGTATCCGGCTCGTCGAGCAGGAGGATCGGCGGGTCGTGGACGATTGCGCGCGCCAGGGTGAGGCGCTGTTGCAGGCCCCGCGAGAAGGTCCTTGTCCGCGCGTCGGGCCGGTCGGCGAGCCCAACCGCCTCCAGCAGGCGATCGGCCCGCTGCTCGGGGTTGGGGACAGCGTGCAGGCGCCCGTAAAAGATCAGGTTCTCACGGGCGGTCAGCTCGTCGTACAGGAACGTCTGGTGGGCGACCACGCCGATGTGGTGGCGCACCGCGGCGGCCTGATCGGGTAGCCTCAGTCCTCCAATCGTTGCCAACCCCGCCATCGGACGCAAACGGGTCGCCAGAATGCGCAGGAGCGTCGTCTTACCCGCGCCATTCGGCCCGAGGATGGCGACGCGCTGGTCCCAGGGAACCGCGAGGTCCAGCCGATCCAGGGCGCGACTGGTACCGTAGCGGTGGGTGAGTCCGACCAGCTCGACGGCCCAGTCGGTGGCCACGGTCGACGGTGATCGCGTGGTCACGGCCATCAGGCCACTCCCGGCCCGCTTGCCGAGGCGCGCGCGCCCACGATCAGGTCGATCAACTGACGCTTTTGTTGGGCCCGTTCCGCCCGATAGCGCTCGGCGCCCAACTGACCGGCGGCATACTGATCGTCGAGTCGGGCGATCGACGCCAGCAGCGCCCGTCGCTCGGCAAGCGGGTCGAACAGGCGGGTGGAGCGCGAGCGGAATCCGAGGAACGTCGCCAGGACAACGGCCAGGACGATGATGGCGATCCCACCGATTTGCATATCCTGTGGACTCAAGCGGTCGGTTGGCACCGCCGGCAGACCGACCACGTCGACCGTCACCGTCGAGTCGGCCTTGAGGTTGTCGGCGCCGAGCACCCGATAGCTGTTGCCCTCGATTTTGGTCGTGCCAGCGTCGGCCAGGACGTCGGTCCGGAACTCGAGGCCAGCATCTGGCCCCAGGAAGCGAAGCTTCGCGGTATTGTACGGCAGGGTCGCGTGAAGTTCGGCCACGCCCTCGGCGTAGCCGATGCGGAAGGTATAGGCGACGTCGTGCTGGCCGGGGAAGACCGGCGAGGTGTCGACGAAGCCGCTCTCGATCGGTAGCAGCTTCGAGGGATCCAGGCCGATCTGGGGCTGGAAGTCGCTGGCGCCATCGGGAAGGCTGAGGCGCAGGGTTCGGGGCAGAATGCCCGGCACCGCCGAGCCCGGGTCGCCGCGATGGTCGCCGACGTAGACGCGGTCGCCGTTGTTCGCCACCACCAGCGTCGCC
>JBOGTX010000988.1:0-5318 GCA_050695695.1 Chloroflexota bacterium | reverse complement strand
CTTCCTGAGTGTGACCGACTCACGGGTTGTTGGAAAGCTCGAACAGATTTCCAAAACTTTTCCAACACCTTTGACCGACGATCGGTCTCGAGCGGAAACGCTCCGGATCGTCCCCCGACTCGGTCGGGGGTGGTGGAGGTTCAGTCATGCGACACGCGCCCGGGTGACGTCGAGGTATCGGTCCGGTCGCGCCGGCCCCGGCCTCGATCAGGAGGTGACGATGGGGGCCAATCATCACGGTTGGTTGGGAGGAACCGAGCCCATGGAAACGGCGTCGGGGACGGAAAGGCACGCGCTCGCGCGGAATGAGACGTCGCCCGCGGAGTCCGCGCTCCCACCCTTACGGGTGAGCGGCCTGGTCGTCGCGAAGGCGGACCTCGTTCGGGCGCTGCGGGTCTACGTTCCCCAGTTGGTCGATATCGCCGCGCTCGACGGCGAATCCTTCGTGCTCACCCTCACCGCGGTCAGTTGAAAACAACCTGAGGAGGTTCTGATGGCAACGAATTGCACCTGCGACACCTTTCCCGGCAACCTGACGGTGCTGGGTAATCTCGGAATCGGCACCGCGACCCCCCAAACCAACCTCAACGTCGTCGGTCAGAACGCGTCGTTGCGCGTCGGCTCGACCGTCGAGGCCGGGCTTGATTACAACGACGGCTCCGGTGACCTCTACGTCGGGGGCAGCAACGGCCAGGACGGCGACCTCTTCGTCAAGGACAGCGGCGGCACGGTGCGGGTCGAGATCCGCGCCGAATCGGGCATCTCGATCGATCGGACCGATTCGCAGTCGCCCGGCAACGAGCTCTTCTTCCAGGACAACGGGCAGATTCGCAGCTCGGACGACAACCACCGACTGATCTTCGATCGGGAGAACAACATCCTGGAATTGCGCGAGTTCGGGAGCATCGTCCTCTCACCGGGGGCATCGTCGGGTCAGCGGACCCAGGTGATGACCCTGCTCGCGAACGGCAACGTGGGAATCGGCACGACCAACCCCTACCAGCAGCTCGACATCACCGGCAACCTCCACTGCAACGGCATTCTCGTCTCCTCCGACATCCTGATCAACGGCGCCTTGCAGAACAGCCTGGCCCAAACCCTCGTGGACACCGGCGGCTGCTACTACGCCAGTTAGGCAAAAGAGTTGACAGAAGGAGTTTCGCTTGTCGAGGCCGACCCCTCCCTGAGGCGAACCGGGCCGTCTCGGCAAGCGGGGCTCTTCCGATCACCGTCGTTTCGGCGTCTAGTCGATCGTCACTAACCGGGCTACCGGCACCGTCGTCGAGGGCCGACGCCACGATACCCTGAAAAGAAGGGAGAACAGATATGTCCACGAATTGGACCGATCCGACGATCACCTCCAGCACGCACGTCCGGATCCCGCACATCAATGAGCTGCGCAGCGTAGTGGACAAGAACCGCTTGCAGGCGGGTCTCGGGAGCTATTCCTGGACGGACAGCCCAGTATCGCGGTTCACGCATATTCGCGCGGTGCATTTCAATGAACTCCGTAACGCTGTTCAAGATCTCTGGAATCACCTGGGAATGGGAACGCTGCCCAACTGGAGTTACGGCAGCGCGCCCTCCGGGGACAGCACCCGCCACATCAGCGCGCGCGATACCACGGACCTGCGCAACTGGGTCCAGCAGTATCAGAACCAGGCCGGGCCATCTTACGATCCGTACTACTGGGGCGTTGACTCCGCTGCCAGGGCGAATGATACCTACCCTAATACTCAGAGCACGGTCTTCGATTACGTCACCCTCAAAGCGGGAGAATCACCCCTCTTCTGGGGTAGATACATCGGCGGCTCGTTCGCACTGAACTCCGATGAAGTCGATTATATACATGGAAAGTCATGCAAGATCCTGCCCATCTACAATGGCGCGACCTCCGGTAGTGTGAGCGGCACCTACCAGGATGGGCAGAACGACGCCAAGAACGCGATCAACGCAGCCCAAGCGCTCGGGGTGCCATACGGTAAGGTGATCTTTGCCGACATCGAAGCGTCGTGGAGCCCATCCGTGGCGTGGATCAAGGGTTGGTCCGATACCATATTCGATTCGATCTACGCGGGCTCGGGCGGGTTCTACGCGAATACCTCTTCCAGTAACCCTTTTAATGGCGCTTACTGCGCGGCGTATAATGGCGACAGCGAAATGCAGATCAGCGTTGGCTTCATTTACGCCGATGAGCCGGAACCGGGCTGCACCACCGCCGGCGGTGCTCCAGCGTGGGGACCATCTGCTCCCCCTTGCAATAATGGCGCAGTTGTGGCGTGGCAGTATGCTGAGAGCTGCTACATGAGCGGAGTTGTAGGGGTGGATGAGGATTTGGTCAACGCAACGGGATGGTATTACTTGTGGTAGGTGATCCATAGGAGGTACCAAGCTGCCGGCCAGCAGGCCGCCGGTCGGAATACATGGGGAGGCGGAGCAACCCGCCTTCCCATGGTAGTGGGGTGACGGTTGCGTCGGTTCGGATGGACCTGATAGGTAATGACGTAGTGAAGCTATGATACATCTCCCGGTTTTCCCTATGATGGCGCCGATGACGCTCCAATTCCCTTGCGGATACCCGATCACTATGCTGTACTCAGCAATCATCAGGGAAGGAGTGTCTCGGCGATGAGCAGGCAGTGCGATGATCGTCGACACCAATTCCTTCCTTTCCTTTTCGGGCTGGTCCTTTTGCTCGCATCCTGCTCCGCGGCCAAGGTTGACAATCCGCGGCCCACGGCACCGCCAACAGTGACTGTCAACAATCGGGCGATCGGCAACCCGACAGTAGGTACAACCGGCGCCGATCCTCCCACGGGCCGATCGGTGCCCACCGATCGGCCCGCGACGTCGGTCATCCCGGCTACCCCGACCGCCCGGCCGACTGCTCAGGGCAGTTTGACGCCCGCGCCGGTCCCTCCTCCGCCATCCATTACCTTTGTTGACCGAACTCACGGGTGGGCGTCCGATGGCGCGACGATCCTGGCGACGGCCGACGGCGGTGCAACGTGGAGATCTCAGTACCTTGCTTCATCACCCATCGCGGAGCTCTTCGCGGTCAGTCCATCGGTTGTCTGGGCCGCCACCACTGGCGGGCTTCTAGGGAGCACCAATGGCGGCCGGACCTGGACGCAGTTGACTACGGCTCCGCGTGAAGTCCGGAGTATCGACTTCGTCACTCCAACCCTTGGATGGGCGGTGACTGGCGGCGCCGCCCCCGAGGTGCTCAGTGGACCACCCATTCCGCTCCATGGCGGTCAGCTCGCGACGACCGTCGACGGGGGGCGGCACTGGATATCGCTCTCCCCACCGGTCGCGGCGCAGTCCGTCTGCTTTGGCGACCCGAAGCAAGGGTGGTTGGCGAGCGGCCCGACGGTGTGGCACACCACGGATGGCGGTCACTCCTGGGACTTCGACTGGCAGGCACCGGTCGATCCCCGGATGGACTGGGCTGCCCAGGTACACTGCGCTGGGCCGGCGACGGCCTGGGTGCTCTTCACCGGCTCGGCGGTAGCGATGAACCACAAACCCTATCTCCTCGACGCCACGACCGATACCGGCGCGCATTGGATGGCAGAACTCCGCGAGGGCTACACCTTGCCGTCTTACCCGGCGGCCGGCGGACGACAAGGACCAGGCACCTATCCCGGTCCGTTTGTCGTCGTGAACCCCACGACCACGCTGGCAGTCGGCTGGAGCGGCCAGGGGACCGGAACGATCACCTTGGCCTGCACGACGAACGGAGGCCCGTCGTGGCAGGATCACGAGGTTCCACCGCTCGCCGGAGGAGTGGCGTCGAATCTTGGACTCGCGTCGGTCGATGGAACCCACGCCTGGATCGTCTACGGCCCCGCGGGTCACGAGGAAATCGTCGCGACCGCCGATGGTGGGCGCACCTGGATGGTGGAATATCCGTAGGGCCTGTCGTATATCGGACTTGTGGGGTCGCGGATGCGCCACGAAGGCCCGCACCGCGAAGAATTGCGGGTGCATTCGCTATGGGAGGACCGTCGGGTCGTCGTGCTGCCAAGTCTCGCCGTCATTCGTGGTGCGAAGGAGCGCGCTCCGCGTCTGGTTCGGGGCCACGTGCCACGATGCGACCAGCCAGCCAGCGCGCACAGTCGGAAACGACACCGCGTTGGCCTCGGCGTCGATTGGATGGCCGAAGACCGGAAAGTTCTGCCAGGTCTTCCCGGCATCAAGGGTTCGCCCGACCTCGGTCGCCCCATACCCGCCACAGGAACCGCACCATCCGATGAGATAGGCGGTCGACGCATCGACGACGGTCAGGTCGCCAGCGACGTGCCCCGGTCCCTGAGGAACCTTCGGGTTGACCTGATTACTGGCAATCTCGGCCCAGTGCCGCCCCCCATCTGGACTTCGCGCCACGACGTATCCTTCACCGCCCGCGTCGCCGCCAAAGGTCACGACGTCCCACAGCACGTTCGGGCTGGCGCAGCGCAACTCCTGTGGCCACCCGCCACCGGGTATGCCTCGCGGCGCCGTGGTGCTTGGTGGAGATTGCACCGGCGCCCAGGTTTGGCCACCGGTGCTCGTCGTGAAGATCGCCGTCGGCGTGGCCGACGAACTCGCCACCCAGCCACGCCGGGGATCGGCGAAGCACAAAGAGCCGACCGGGCGCGGCGTCACTTGCTCCTGCCAGGTGGCCCCGCCGTCTCGAGTACGGTAGAGCGCGTTTCCGGCAATGCCCCAACCTAAGGACTCGTTAAACAACAATTTCCCGAAATGAGGGCGTGACGCCGGTGTGACAGTCGCTCTCACGAGGGCGCAAGGTGTAGTTCCAGTGCGGACAGAGCGGGTGGTGTTCCAGATTCAAGGTCTGCATCACGGCCTCGGTGACACGGCGGCCGGTCTCGTAAAGCTTGTCGTGGAGGAAGGCTTGGACCGCCAACCCGGTCGTGGTGGTCGTGCCGCGCACCGACGCCAGCATGGTGTCCCAGGTGCGCAGGGGCTTCCCCGCCCAGTTGAGACTGCTCGGACCGAACAGCCGATGCTCGATGGGATTCCACTTCGAGCAGCCCGTCGGGTAGTGACAGACCCTGACGGTCAGGCCGCGCTGATCGCACAACTCCGCTTGGAGTTGCTGCTTCCAGAGCCGGGGCCGACAGCCGTTGCTGCCGCCCGCATCCGCCAGGATCAGGATCTCGCTGGCCCCGGGGAACGCGCTCACGCCATCGCTATCCCACCAGCGGGCGATGGCCTCTACCGCAAACTCCGGCGTGTCCGCCGACGTCCCGACCACCACGGTACCCCGATTATGCTGCAAGTCGTAGATCCCATACGGCACAGCGCGTCCC
>JBOGTX010000987.1:0-40290 GCA_050695695.1 Chloroflexota bacterium | reverse complement strand
GGCCGCAGCGCCCTCGACGGCGTCGAGCTGATGAACGTCGGGGTTAACTACATGCGCGAGCACATCAAGGAAGACGCGCGGATCCACTACGTCGTCACCAACGGTGGGATCCAGCCGAACGTCGTGCCGCCGACCGCGAGCGTCTGGTACTACGTGCGCGCCGACAAGCATGGCGACGTCGACGAGTACTTCGCCTGGGTCACCAAAATCGCCCAGGGCGCGGCGATGATGACCCAGACCCGCGTCGAATGGTCGATCGACACCGACTGCCACGAGCAAGTCCCGAATCGCGTCCTGGCCGACGCGGTCGATCGCAACCTGCGGCTCGTCGGGCCACCCGGATTCGACGACGAGGAGCGCGCCTTCGCCACCCGGATCCGCGAAACGATTCCCGACGCCCCGGAGGGACCGGCGTTGTACGACGAGGTCGAGTCGGTCCCGACCGAGCCGCGACTGGTGAAGGGCTCGACCGACATCGGGGACGTGAGCTGGTTCGCGCCGGTCGGTCACCTGCGCGCGGCGACCCAGGCCAACGGCTCCCCCGGCCACAGTTGGCAGATCACTGCCTGCACCGGGACGAGCATCGGCGAGAAGGGCGGCGCGGTGGCGGCGAAGGCTCTCGCCTGCACCGCGCTCGACCTGCTGACCAGCGCGGAGCTGCGCCGTCAGGCGTGGGCCGACTTCAAGGAGCGCCGCGGTACCGACGACTACAAGCTACTGATCCCGCCGGATCAGGGGCCGCCGTTTCCGCCGACGCGCTAGCGCGATCGGCAACGCTGAATCATTTGGCCGCGGCGATCGCGCGGCCCATCGCCGCCAGCGGGTCGACCAGCACTGCGCCGTGGCCAACCGCGAGGCGGGTTGGCGCGAGGTCGCGCAGGGCGCGCGCGCTCGCCACCGACGTGGGCCGGTCCCAGGTCCCCATCGCCGGAAACGGAAAGAGCGGACGCACGACCCCGGCCACGGCGATGCCTCCGCGGGTCTGGAAGGCGTCGCCGGCAATCAGCGTCCGATCTCGCGTGTCCAGGAACGCGACGTGGCCGGGCGTGTGGCCGGGGCTGGCAATCACCTCGAGCGAGCCAACCCGGTCGCCCGGGAAGAGCGTGCGCGTCGGGCGCGTCGCCAGGTTCAGGAATTGACCGCGGATCTTCGACTGCGGCTCGTCGGCATCCAGGCTCCGGTCGCCGGCCAGCAGCCGGGCATCGCGGCCGCTGATCAGCACCTCGGCGGCTGGGAGAAGCTGGTGGAGCTGGTCGAGCGAGCCCACGTGATCGCCGTGCGCGTGGGTCAGCGCGATCCGGACGATGGGCCGGCCGCCCCGCTTCGCCGCGGCCAGGATGTCGAGCCCGCTTCCCCCGATCGCGGTATCGATCAAGGTGAATCCATCAGCCTCGACGACGAGGTAGCAGTTGACCGGAAACACCAGCGGGAGCCGGGTAAGCTGAATCAACTGGTCGCCGTGTGCCGTAACTCGCATCGATCGTGTCCTTTCGTCGCCGACGTCCGCTACTCGCCGGAGCCAGGGATACCGCCAGTCGCCCGCAGCAGCGTCTCCTGGACCAGTCGCTCGTGGTCGAGGTCGCGGTCGGGTGGCTGGTCGCCGTTCAAGGTGGCGACGAAGGCGGCGAGCTCGCGGTCGTAAAGCGTCTGGCGCGGCTGACGGTCCAGCGGGATCGCCTGCTGACCGGCGGCGTAGCCTTCGCGTGCCTCGTCGAGGCAGAGCCAGAGCGCCGGCGCCGGCTCGAACGGCTCCAGCAGCGCCGTTCCCCGGGTTCCGTACACCTCGAACCGACGCGCCATCGGGCGCGCTTCCATTGCCGCGATGTCGACCAGGGCCATCGCGCGCTCGAATTCGAAGACGCCCAGCGTATTATCCGCGAAAGCGGGAACCATCGGCGTAGCGTCGTTGCGGAAAAACGACTGCATCCGTCGGGGCCGGCCGCACAACCAGACGATCTGATCGAGCATGTGTCCGGCCAGATCGTAGAAGATGCCACCGGTGTGCCGGGCAATCGCCTCGCGACCGTTGCGTCCCTGGACCGGGATCCAGGTCGACATGTGAGCGCGTACCGAAAACACGTCGCCGAGCCGCCCCGACTTCACCCATTCCGCGATCTGACGAAACCCCGCGTGGTAGCGGAACATGTAGCCCATCTGCAGGATCCGCGAGCCCGAGCGCGCCCGGGCGACCAGGCTCTCGAAGGCCGGCCAATCGTCGCCGGCCGGCTTGTCGTACCAGAGGTGCTTGCCGGCGTCGAGCGCTTCGCTCGCCATCGCCAGGCTCTCGCCGTTCTGGCCCTCGATCGCGATAGCTTGAACGCGCGCGTCACCCAGCATCTCGTCGCGGGTGCGGTACCAGTGGACTCCTCGGTAGGCTTCGCTTCGCTCGGCCTCGGTCCGGACCTCCGCATCCGGCTCGTAGATGCCCGCCAGCGAGGTTTGCGGGTTGGTCTGGATCGCCCGGGCCTTGCCCGCGGCGTGCCCGTGCTTGGTGCCGTATTGTGCCAGCAAAATCGGCACGAATGGTTCTCCTACTTTGGAAATTCATGAAGCATCCCGACTTTTTTCGCGCCGCGTCGAGGGAACCCCTCTCACCCCCTCCCGCTCTTTATCCCAGACGCCGGGGCGTTCACACGCCGAGCGCGGAGAGAGCGGGGGCGACCAAAGGAGGATCTCTCTTGGTCGCTCCTCTCCCCGCGCCGAAGGTTCCCCCTGGAGAAGGGGGTTAGAGGGTAGAGAAGAGGTCGGGAGAGAGGTCTCCTCGGCCCGCCACATAGGAAATTCGGGATGCTTCATGTCACTTACCCGTACGCCGCGGTCTTTTCGATCTCCTCGGCCTCGGGCAGCACCTGGATCGCCAGGCCGTATTCGCCGCGCGGAAGCTGTTGGATCGCCCGATTGGCCGCCTCGGCCAGGTTGGGGCTGGACCATTCGACGTCGCCGTTCCGCAGGTAGATGTACTGTCCGGCGTATTCGCGCAGCAGCTCCGCGCGGCGCGCCCGAAACACCCCGGCCTGCGCGATCGCGGCGGCCCGCGCTCCGATCGCCTGCTCGGTCGTCACTTCCATCTCGGTCTGGATGCTGAAACGGCGCGCCACCTCGGCGATCGCGACGCCCCGCACCTCGGTACCGGGCAAGTCGAGCGTGCCAACCCCCGCCTTCGCCGCCAGGCGCAGGTGGTTTTCCGAGACGACGAACGGCTCGATCGGGAAGTCCGCGTGCGGATCGAATCCCATGACCGCCGCGCCGACCGCGTCGGTGGCGACCGGATCGTGGCCCGCCAGCAGAACGTTCAGCTCGACCGGGTCGTGGTCCATGCCGTGGTTAGACGCGATCAGCCCGTCGACGACCGCGAGGTCCGGTCGCAGCGTCGTCGCGACATCCACGACGATACGCATCAGCCGGAAATAGTTGGTGTGCATGAAGTTGCGAAAGGTCGAGCCGTAGCGGTGGAAGGGCAGGATCCCGAACATGTTCTTGACGCTCATCGTGACGCCCGCGGTGCCGTGCGCCTTGAGCTTCGCCACCGAGACGACCGCGTCCACGCTGGCGACCTCACGATTGAGGTACACCGCGCGGTGAATCAGCCCGCCGCCCGGGACCGGTACCGACACGATCTCACCCTCGTTCCCGTTGATCAGCCGGACCCCGAACTCGTCGACCAGCCGAAGGGCGTCCAGCCAGCCGAAGACGTCGCTGGCGGTCCGCGGCGCCTGGGCGTCGACGCCCTCGGCGAACACGATCTCGGCCTTTGGATTGGCCTCGCGCACCATTCGGACCACCGCCCGAGTCACCGACGGCTCGGCGCAACTGACGAAGCGCCCGGCGTGCTTGCGAATCGCGGCTTCGTTCGGCTTCGAGTTCGCGCCGACGTAGTTCGGCTTGATCAAAATCGTCCTCGCCCGCGCCACCCGCTCGGGGACGCCGCCCGCGAGCGCCACCGTCTCGCGAACCGCCGCTTCGACCTCGGCATTCGAGCGGTCGTGCTGGCAACGGGTGAGCGCGACGACTGGCCTGACCATGATATCCTCCCAAAGGCTGAAACCCAGTCCCTTCGCCGCCCATTGTAGCAAACTCGCGCCCGAACCGCCGGCTGATCCGCCTACCCCGGATCCTTCCAGCCCGCGCCGGTCGCCGCCACGATCACCAATTCGTCCGGAGCGATAACGCCGGTCTTCGCCAGGCGCGCCAGACCGGCGAAGGCCGCGGCGGTCGTCGGCTCGACGTCGATGCCCTCGGTCTCGGCGAGGAGTCGCCGCTGGCTGAGAATCTCCGCGTCGTCGACCGCGACGGCTGATCCTTCGGTTCGACGGATCGCCTGAAGGATCTCGTGGTCCCGCGGCGGTCGCTCGACCTCGATTCCACCGGCGATGGTTTTTCGACGGGCAATCGGCGGAACACGGTCCAGCCCCCGCTCGAAGGCCGCGACCAGCGGCGCGCAGGCGCTACTCTGGATAGCGTGAATCTTCGGGCAGCGCCGCTCTCCCTCCGCCTCGCCGAACCAGCGCCGAAAGCCGTCGAAGCAGCCAACGCAAAGCGAGCCGCCTCCGGTGGGGATCACCAGGTGGCGGGGCGGCGACCCGGCGAGCTCCTCGATTAGCTCGTAGGCGAAGGTCGTCATACCGGCCACGAAAAAGGGATTCGCGTTGTGGCCAGCGTAATAGGCGCCCGAGTGGGCGACCTCGGCCAGCGCCGCCTGGGTGACCGCCTGGCGCGATCCCTCGATCGGCACGACCGTCGCGCCAACCCGCGCGATCTGGGCGCGCTTCGCGGCCGGTGCCCCCGACGGTACGTAGATCGTGACCTCCAGGCCAGCCCGCGCGGCGTACGCCGCGACACTCGCCCCGGCATTCCCCGACGAGTCCTCGATCAACCGCCCAAGGCCGAGGGAGCAGGCGTGCGAAACCAGCACCGTCATGCCGCGGTCTTTGAAGGAACCGGTTGGGTTCAGGTACTCGAGCTTCACGCCAACCCGATCCAGCCGGTGCGCCGCGGCCCAGCGGCCGATCCAAACGATCGGCGTCGCGCCCTCGCCCAGGGTGACGATGCTCGATGCCCCCACCGTGGGCAGCAGCGGCCGATAGCGCCAGACTCCACGCCCGGTAGGGTCGATCCCTGGCTCCGGAGCCGCGCCGCGCCACTCCAGGCGAAGCAACCCTTCGCATGACCGGCATCGCCACTCGGTTGGCTCGGCAATCGCTCCGCAGTCGCGGCAGCGAAGAACGAAATCTAGGCCGGCCACAGTTGACGACCGCCGTCCACCCTCAGCACCTGGCCGGAGATGAAGGAGGCGCCCGGCGACAGGAGAAACTCGACAGTGCTGGCGATCTCGCTCGCCTGACCGTAGCGGAGCAGCGTTCCGCCCTTGACCATCATCTCCTGATCGATCGGGCGACTTGCCAGAAATCGCGGCGTCACCGTCGGGCCGGGCGAGACGACGTTCACCGTGACGTCGTACTCTCGCAACTGGGCGGCGAGGCAGCGCGAGTACTCGGCAACCGCGGCCTTCGCCGTGGCGTAGATCACCTCCGACGCGTGCCCCGAAGTGCCAGAGGTGCTGCCGAAGTTGACGATCCGCCCGGCCCGGCGCTGGATCATCTCCGGCGCCACTTCCCGGCAAGTCAGAATGCAGGACATGAGGTTTCGATCGAGCACCGTCTTCATGTCCTCGAGCGAGACGAAGACCGCGTCGTTCTCTCGCGGCTTGCCACCGCCAGGTCCGGACGTCCCGGCCGCGCCAATGTCGCCACCGGCGCAGTTCACCAGCAGGTCGATTCTGCCCAGCCGCGATCGGATCTCGCCCACCACTCGTCGCACCGCCGCCGGATCGGACAGGTCGCCGTGGACCGGCAATGCCTCGGCCTGGTGAGCGTCAGCGATCGACCGAGCGACCGCCTCCAGCGAGTCCGCCTCGTTGAAGGCGCGAGACGACGTCGGGGTCGTGCCGTGGACGACGACGGTGCTCCCGAGGCTCGCCAGGTGATCGGCGATCGACCGTCCGAGGCCGCGCGAGGAGCCGGTGATCCAGGTTATCTTGCCCGCGAATGGCTTTGCCGAGGCATCCATCTTCCTGACCTCCCTGGCTCCGATTCGGTCGCCCGGAGCGGCGGCAGTCTACCACGCGAGGTCGCCGAGGGTCAAGGCCACCCATTCGGCAACGGATGATCGCGCCGATCAGGCAGGCTGATCGGCCACCCCTGGCGAGGTCATTCGGACCACTCGCTCCACGGCGTTTGTGCCCGGCGCACAAATCCCACCGGGGCCTCTTGTGGCCGGGCGCCATAGTGCGGGGACTCCCGAAAGCGGTATCGTTCATGTCATCGGCGGACCGCGCGATTGACCGGCAACGGTGGGGCGATGAACTCGGGCGACACCTCCTGGATTCTCATGTCGAGCGCGCTGGTCATGCTGATGACCCCGGCGCTCGGCTTCTTTTACGGTGGTCTGGTTCGCCGGAAGAACGTGCTCGCCACCATCATGCATAGTTTTTTCATCCTCTGTCTGATCTCCGTCCAGTGGGTGCTCTGGGGTTATACACTGGCCTTCGGTCCGGACCACTGGGGCATCATCGGAGGGCTGGATTGGCTCGGCCTCAACGGCGTTGGCCTGGCGCCGTCCAAGGTGTACGCCCCGACGGTCCCCCACGAAGCCTTCATGCTCTTCCAAATGATGTTCGCGATCATCACCCCCGCCCTGATCAGCGGCGCCTTCGCGGAGCGGAAACGATTCAAGGCGTTCGTCTTCTTCAGCCTCATTTGGGCAACCCTCGTCTATGACCCGATCGCCCACTGGGTCTGGTCATCGGGCGGCTGGCTGCACAGCCTCGGCGCGCTCGACTTCGCCGGTGGGACGGTGGTCCACGTGAGCTCGGGCGTCGCGGCGCTGATCGCGGCGATCGTCCTGGGCGAGCGGATTGGACTGCACGAAGAAGGGATCGAGCCTCACGACGCGACCATGACGATCCTCGGGGCATCGTTGCTCTGGTTTGGCTGGTTCGGATTCAACGCGGGAAGCGCGATCGTCGCCGGAACGCTCGCGGTCTCGGCCTTCGTGGTCACCAACACGGCGGCCGCGATGGGGGCGCTGACCTGGATGACGATGAGCTGGTGGCGCAAGGGTCAGCCGAGCGTCCTTGGCGCGGCGGCTGGCGCGGTGGCCGGGCTGGTGGCCATCACGCCGGCCTCGGGTTACGTCACGGTGCCGGCTTCGATCTTGATCGGGTTGATCGCCGGGGTCGACTGCTATTTCGCCGTCCCGTTGAAGCCTCGCCGGCGGGTGGACTACGCGCTAGACGTGTTCGGCGTCCACGGGGTTGGCGGCACGCTCGGCGCGATCCTGACCGGGGTGTTCGCTACCGTCGCGGTGAACCCGGGCGGCGCGAACGGATTGCTCTACGGAAATCCGTCCCAGGTCGTGATTCAAATCGTCGCGGTCGGCGCCGTCTGGGTGTACTCAGCCGCCGCCACGTTCGTGATCCTGAAGATCGTCGACCGACTGTTCGGCTTACGCGTACCCGAGGAAGAGGAGCTGGCCGGCCTCGATGCCACTCAACACGGCGAGCTGGCGTACCAACTCTGAAGCTTTTGAAAGAGGGGATTGCCCGATGCTGATCTTCGCGCTCGCCGCCTTCATTCTGATGGTGATCTTCTGGGCAGCGCTCCCAAATAGCTCCCCGGTGAAGTAGAGGTATCTCCCGACCCGCCGCGAAGCTGCGGCCGTCCCGAGTTGTTGGGTTGTTGGTTGCGTCGGTCGCTCTAAAGTGCAATAATCAATCTTGGAGCTTCCTCCCCTACATCCTCGACCGGGGGCACCCGAAATGTCCGATTTGACCGAGGCCCAGGCGAAGCTGGACGCGCTGAAGACGACTCTCCGGGAGATGGAAAGCGTCCTGATCGCGTATTCCGGCGGGGTCGACAGTGCGTTTCTCCTGGCCGTCGCGACCGAGACGCTTGGCCCGTCGCGGGTGCTCGGCGTCACCGGCGTTTCGGAGAGTCTGGCGGCCTACGAGCGACATGACGCCGCGGACGTGGCGCGACAGATCGGCGCCCCTCACCTCGAGCTCAAAACCAACGAGCTCCAGAACGAGAGCTACGCGAGCAATCCGACAAACCGCTGCTACTTTTGCAAGTCCGAGCTCTTCAGCCACCTCGCGGTCGTGGCAGGCGAGCGCGGTCTGGCCTGGATTGCCGACGGATCCAACGCGGACGACCGCGGCGACCACCGGCCAGGCATGCAGGCCGGCCACGAGCGCGGAGTGCGCAGTCCCCTGCAAGAAGCCGGGCTGAACAAGGCCGAGATTCGCTACTTCTCGAAGGAGCGCGGGCTACCGATCTGGGACAAGCCCGCCGCGCCCTGCCTGTCCTCCCGAATCCCCTACGGTCAGCGCGTGACCGTCGAGAAGCTGGCCCAGATCGGCAAGGCCGAGCTTATCCTGCGCCAATTGGGCCTGCGGAACGTCCGCGTCCGACACCACGAGGCGATCGCCCGAATCGAGGTGCCGCGCGCCGATATGCCTCGTTTCCTCGAGGAGGGCGTCGCCGAGGACGTGGTGCGCCAGCTCAAGGGACTGGGATTCCAGTACGTCACCCTTGATCTTCAAGGATTTCGATCGGGCAGTCTGAACGAGGCACTCGCCGGACGGACGGCAATTCCTCTGTCGGTCGTGGCGCGTTAGTCGGGTAAAACTGTCGATCGACGGGGCAGTAGGCGCTCTGTACCTGAGTACTCGGTGAAACTCGGCAGGGCGGCAATCGCGTCCGTCGCCACCAGAACGTCTGACGCTGTTGCGCGGCCATTGATCAAATGCGGTCATTCCGAGCGAGGCTAGCGGGGAATGACCGCTCATCAGACCGCGCGTGACGAAGCAGTAGGAGAAATTCCCCGTTTGTCCATAGGACCCCCGGTTTGTTGACAGAATGGTCGTGGGAGTTAGAATTATAGGTAAGTCGCCAGCTTCTTTGAGGGTAGGCCGTTGACACCGTCGAGCCTGGGCTTCTTTCCCAACCGTCGCGGACGGACAGTCCGCCTGGCCGCGGGCACGCTTGGCCGCCTGGCCATCGGCACGCTCGTGATCGTCTTCGTCGTTCAAGTGATCGTCCGCCTTCTCTACCGCGTCATCCCGACGAGGCTCCTTTCCCAGTTGGCGCTGTCGCTCGACGCGCCAATCCGCCGGCGTTTTCTGAGTCCCACGGTCGTCGCGCGGCGGATCGGCCTGCGAACGGGTATGCGCGTGCTGCACCTCGGGCCGGGCAATGGTCCCTTGACCGAAGCGCTCTCGCGGACGGTTGGTCAGGGTGGTCGGGTCGAAGCGATCGCGCTCGACTCGGATGGACTGCGACGCGCCCGCGCTCACCTGGCGACGGCCGGCCTGGAAAACGCGAGCGTCATGCCGGGCACCGGCCAGCGCCTGCCCTTCGAGGACCAGAGCTTCGACGCCGCCTGCCTGGACTCATCGCTCGGTCGAGTGGCCGACCCGCGTGGCGCGCTCGCCGACGTCTGGCGGGTTCTCCGACCCGCCGCCCGGCTCTCGGTCAGTGAGATCATCAGCGACCCCGCCTGCGCCCTCCGCAAAACTGTCGAGTCGCGAGGTGAGCAGGCTGGATTCGAGCGACTGGAGTCCTTCGGAGACGCCATCGCCTATACGATCAACTTTCGGAAGCCCATGCCAGCGCTTCAATTATGACCGCGATCGAGACCACCATGGCCGAACGTCCAACGCTCGCTTTTCCGCGCCATTTCCTCTGGGGCACGGCGACCGCCTCCCATCAGGTCGAGGGAAACAACACGAACTGCGACTGGTGGACCTGGGAGCAGCAGACCGGTCACATCCTCGACGGTTCGCGGTCGGAGCTCACCTGCGATCACTACCACCGATTCCGGGAGGACTTCGACCTGCTGGCGGCGTTGCACCAGAACGCGCATCGGCTCTCCCTCGAGTGGTCGCGGATCGAGCCGACGCCCGGCTCCTTCGACCCCGAGGCGATTCGCCATTACCGCGACGTGCTGGAATGGCTGCGCCGACTGAACGTTGAGCCAATCGTGACCCTTCACCACTTCACCAACCCGCGCTGGCTGAGCGCCAGGGGGGGCTGGGAAAGCAGCGAGGCGGTCGACGCCTTTGGACGGTACGTCGCCCGGGCGGTCGACGCGTTTGGGGATCTGGTTCGCTACTGGGTCACGATCAACGAGCCAGTGGTCTACACCACGAAGGGATACGTGGAGGGATCGTGGCCGCCTGGCAAACACAGCCTGCGGCTCTTGACCCAGGTGCTCCACAACCTGATCCTGGGCCACGCCCGGGCGGCGCGAATCATTCGCGAGCGTAGCCCCCGGTCCGACGTCCAGGTTGGCGCGGCGCACCACCTGCGGGTCTTCGACCCGTACCGACCGGTGCTTCCGGTCGACCACTTCGTCGCCCGGATTGGCGAGTCGGTGTTCAATCGGGCAGTGCTCATCTCGATGCTCAAGGGCTCCTTCCAGTTCCCATTTGGGCGCGGGCCGGTTCCTGACGGAGCCGACTCGATCGACTTCATCGGCCTGAACTATTACTCACGCGACATGGTGTGCCTGGATTTCCGGTACCCGCGCAACTACTTCGGCAGCTTCTTCGCCCATCCGGATCATCCGAAAACCGCCGCGGGATGGGAGATCTATCCCGAAGGAATCTACCGGCTGCTGAAGTTTCTCGGCCAGTTCAAGAAGCCGATTCTGATCACCGAAAACGGGGTCGCCGACGAGCGCGATGAGCTCCGGCCCGCCTTTCTGATCTCGCACCTGCAGCAAATTCACCGGGCCATTCAAGAGGGCGTCGAGGTCGACGGGTACCTGCACTGGTCGGCGCTGGATAACTTCGAATGGGCGGAGGGTCGCCGCCTCCGCTTCGGCCTGATTCACGTCGATTACGAGACTCTCGAGCGTACGGTCAAGCCAAGCGGCGAGCTCTACGCGAAAATCTGCGCCATGGGCGGCCTCGACGCGGAGATGCTTGGCTCGCTGGGCTGAAAGAGTACTTTCTACGCCAGGCCTTCGGCCCCCGCGCGGTACGATCGATCCAGCAGATCGACCAGGTGGACCGCCTCCATCCGCAGGCCACGCTGCTGAACGCCGTGGGCCACCTGAATGAGACAGCCCGGATTACCGGCGACGATCATGTCCGCGTTCGTCGCCGCCACGTTGTCCATCTTCCGCGCCAACAACCGCATCGATAGCTCGAATTGGGTGACGTTGTAAATCCCGGCGCTGCCGCAGCAGGTGTCGGCCTCGTTCATCTCGACCAGCTCGAGGCCCGGAATCATCTGGAGCAGCTCCCGCGGCTGGGTGCTGATCTTCTGGCCGTGCGCCAGGTGGCAGGCATCCTGGTAGGTAACCCGCCGGCGGATCGCCCCAAGCTCCTGGCTCAGCTCGATCGACGCCAGAAACTCGGAGATGTCGCGAACGTGTTCGGTGAACCGGTGGGCTCGCTCGACCCAGCGCGGGTCGTCGGCAAGGAGATGGTGGTATTCCTTCAACGTGGACCCGCAGCCCGCCGCGTTGACGATGTAGTAATCGGCGCCGGTCCGCTCGAACATCGCGATGTTGCGTCGCGCCAGCGCGCGCGCGGTCTCGCGCTGCCCACCGTGGCTGTGCAGCGCGCCGCAACAGGCCTGGCCGCGCGGCACGACCACCTCGCAGCCGTTGATCGCCAGCACCCGAGCGGTCGCGGCATTCGTCAGGCTGAAAAACTGTTCCTGAACGCAGCCGGTCAGCAAGGCGACGCGATAGCGCGCCGCGCCCCGGGCGGGAATCAGCTCCGGTAGGCGGGCCTTGACCACGCCTCCCTGCATCCGCGGCAGCAGACCCTCGAGGTTTCCCAGGTTCATCGGTAGCCGGCCCAGCAGTCCGGTCGCCCGGGCGGCCGCCTGCAACCCACTCTTTTGATAGAAGCGCGTGCCGATGCCGAGCGCGTCAAGCAGGGCCGGACTGGTAAACACCCGGTTCATCACCGCTTCTTTCAGCAAATGCTCGGACTCGCTCTTCGGGGGAATGACCGCGCGGGTCGCTTCCAACAATCGGCCGTACTGAACGCCGGAGGGGCAGGCAGTCTCGCAGGCGCGACAGTTCAAGCACCGGTCGATGTGCAGCTGAAAGCTGGGATCGTCGACGGTAATCGCGCGGTCCTGGAGCTGGCGCATTTGATAGATTCGCCCGCGCGGCGAATCGAGCTCCGACCCGAGAAGCTTGTAGGTCGGGCAGGACGACAGGCACATGCCGCAGTGGACGCACGCCCGAATCAAATCTCGATCGACGAAATTGAACCGGGACGAGCCGGTTGACTCGGTGTCTATTGCCATCGTGTCTCCTTCGTGGCCTCCCCTATATCCCACCGACGAATCGCCCCGGATTCATCACCGCCCGCGGGTCCAACGCGGCCTTGAGCCGCCGCATGATCGCGAGGGCCGGGCCGACCTCGCCCCAGACGTCGAGCTGGTCCTTGACGGGGCGCGGGCATTCCTCGACGACCAGGCTTCCGCCAAGCGCCCGGCAGACCTCACGAAGCTCCCGGAGACCGGCCACGGTCGACGCCAACTGGCCGTTCATCGCCGCTCCGTCGGGTGCGTCCCAGGAAAGGTAGAGGACGCCACTTCCCGCCCGCCCCCGGATCGCCGGACGTCCCCCGAACGCGGCTCGTCGCTCCTCGATCGCGCGAATCAGGTCGGGAACTCGTCCAAGCGGCGCCGCGAGCTTCGCCGAGTACAGCCCGGATCCCACCGCGCCCGCGTCCAGCTCAGAGACCCTCGACCAGAAGCGCTCGGAGTCGGCATCGGCGAGCGTCGCCAGGTCGCAGCCTCCCGCTGCCTCGTAGATCCGTCGCAGGTCATCGCGTTGCCGCGCGAGCGCCCGCCCCGGCGCCGTGCCGAGCGTCGCCAGGAGATATCCGCCCCGCGCGTCGGGAAGGTCGGCGGATTCCAGCGCGCTCGCGCTCTCCGCGTTCAAAAGATCGACCGCGATCGGCCAGAGCGGCGACCGAACGGTCGCCTGGACCGCCGATCCGAGCTGATCGGCTCTCGCGAAGCGTCCGATCACCGTCGCCTGGGCGACTGGCTTCGGCTGGACCTTGAAGGTGATCTCACCGACCAGGACGAGGGTTCCCAGCGAGCCGATGTAGAGCTTGTTGAGGTCGTAACCGGCGACGTTCTTGACGACGCGCCCTCCCGCCCTGGTGACCGTTCCCGAGGTGGTCGCGACGCTCGTTCCGATGACCAGATCCCGCGCCGAGCCCAGGCCGAATCGTCGGGGGCCGCTCGCGTTCGCCGCGATGATGCCGCCGAGGGTCGCCCGATCGGCGCGCGACGGGTCTAACGGCAAGAACTGGCCGCCCTCGGCCAGGGTGGCCTGCAGCCGGGCGAGGCTCATTCCCGCCTCCGCCGTGACCGTCAGGTTCGCCGGCGCGTACTCGACCAGACTGGCCAGGCGTTCGGTCGACACGATCAGCTCGCAGGCGCGCGGCGGGTTCCCCAGGCCAACCTTCGTTCCGGCGCCGCGCGGCGAGACCGCGATGCCGAGCCGGGCCGCGACCGCGAGCGCCCGCGCCGCTTCCTGGCCGGAGGACGGCCAGCAGATCGCGCCGGGCGCGACTCCGTCGACGGCGTAGTCGTGGCGTTCTTCGTCACTCAGCTCGCGCCAGGCAACGCCCGCGGTCTCCAGGCCGGCCGCCAGGCCGGTTCGGTCCAGCACCTCTCCCATCGCGGCCTACCAGCCCACCACGGCGACGCGCCCGACCCGCGAGGGCTGCGCGTGCCAGCACTTGCCCGGCGTCGGAAAGATCTTTCCGGGGTTGAACAGCCCCGCGGGATCCATCGTCTGCTTCACCAGGTGCATCCAATCCAGGTCGTCGTCGTTGAAGGTCAGGCACATCATCTCGCGCTTCTCGAAGCCGATGCCGTGCTCCCCGGTGAGCGCTCCCCCCACCTCGGCGCACGCCGAGAGGATGTCGTAGCCCATCTCCCGAACCTTCTCCTCCTCGCCCGGCACCTCCGAATCGAAGAGGACCAGCGGGTGGAGGTTCCCGTCGCCGGCGTGAAACACGTTGGCGATCCGAATGCCGTAGCGGCGGCTGATCTCGTCGAGTCGCTCCAGGATGATCGGCAGCTTATCGCGGGGCACGCAGCCGTCCATCGTGTAGAAGTCGGGGCTGACCCGGCCCATCGCGCCGAAGGCGCCTTTTCGCCCCAGCCAGAGCAGGTTGCGCTCTTTGGCGGTCTTCGCGACCCGGATCTCCCGGGCGTGATTCTCGGTACAAACCGTGCCGATGGCCTCGGCCTGCTCGTCGATCCCCTCGACCAGGCTATCGATCTCGATCAGGAGCACCGCGCCGGCGTCGGTCGGATACCCCGCGTGGACCGCGGCCTCGACCGCCTGGATCGACAGGTGATCCATCATCTCGATCGCCGACGGAACGATCCCGGCCGCGATGACTCCGGACACCGCCGCGCTGGCATCCTCGACCCGATCGAAAATGGCGAGCATGGTCTTGACCGCCTCGGCGATCGGCGACAGGCGCACCGTCGCCCCGGTCACCACGCCAAACGTTCCTTCCGAGCCGACGATCAGGCCGGTCACATCGTAACCGGGCGGGTCAAGCGCCTTTCCGCCCAGCTCGATCACCTCGCCGTCCGACGTGATGAACTCGAGGCCGCTGACGTGGTTCGTCGTCACCCCGTAGAGCAAGGTGTGCGGGCCGCCGGAGTTCTCCCCGACGTTTCCGCCGATCGTACAGGCCTTCTGACTCGAAGGGTCGGGGATGTACTGCAAGCCGGTCGAGGCGATCGCCTGACTGAGGTGCAGATTGACCACGCCCGGCTCGACGACCGCGCGCAGGTTCTCGACATCCACCTCGAGGATCTGGTCCATCCGAGAAAAGATGAGCAGCACGCCGGCAGCCAGGGGAATCGCGCCGCCACTCAGGCCGGTGCCGGCCCCTCGGGCCGTGCACGGCAGCTTCTCCGCCGCGCAAAATCGCACGACCTCCGCGGCCTGGGCGGTGGTGGTCGGAAAGACGACCGCGCCCGGTCGCGCCTTGTCGATCGAGCCATCGTATTCGTAAAGGCGGAGATCGTAGTCCTCCCAGAGGACATTGCTCGGCCCGACGATGGCCTTGAGCTTCTCAGCGAGCAGGTAGCGGTCCATCGAGGCGGAGCCTCCTGAGGAAGTGGTGTCGGAGCGCGCGATCTCGCGAAGCTCGGACGATCCCATGGTAGCGTTGGCCTCCCGGCCTGTCAAATGATCGTTGACGATCGCGCTCGAATTCACTACTATGCTGGCACGACGGCAATGAAGATCCCCCGTCGCTCACGCGGAGGACATCGGATGAGTCTCTGGGACAACATGCGCAAGGGCGTCAACCGGGCGGCGGCCGAGGCCGAGAAGCAGGCCGCGATCGCGAAGCTCAGCATGGAAGTCAGCTCGACCAAAGGGAAGGTCAAAGACCGGCTCGAGGAAATGGGCAAGGCGGCCCTAGGTCTCTATCGCGAGGGGACGATCGATCACGGGTCGCTCGAGGGGATCGTGGTCGAGATCGACAAGCTCGAAGCCCACCTCAAAGAGATCGAGGATCAGATCGCGGCGCAGAAGTCCTCCTGAGCGGCCGACCATGAATCAGGCCGAAACCGCCCACGATGCCGACCAGTTCTTCGTCGAATCGTCGTTGCTGCGCGCCTTCGTCGACGAGGCGAACGCGATTCGTCGAGGGACAGCCGATCCGCGCCGGGTGATCGAGAAGATCCGGCCGCGCTTCGCGGAGCTGCTCGGCGATAAGACCTGGTTGCCGGCGCGTTTTCAGGAGATCGCCGACACGAGTGGCATGGGGCGCGGCATTGGGACCTGGCTCCTCTATCGGGCCGGCGACGCTGGCCTTGCCTTTTCGTCGCTGGTCGTGGCGCCGGGCGTTCAAACGCCGGTCCACGATCATCTGGCCTGGGGGTTGGTCGGGCTGTACGCCGGCGAGCAGGAAGAGGACGTCTTCACCCGGCGGGACGATGGCGCGCGCGAGGGTCAGGCGACGCTGACCCTCGCCGAGCGTCGCTTTTTGCGACCGGGCGACCTGTACGAGTTACTCCCGGACAACGACATCCACCGCGTGCGCACCGCGTCGGCCGTCACCTCGGTTTCCCTCCACCTGCTTGGCAACGACAACGGCTGCATCTGGCGCCACCAGTTCGTACCGGAAGAGGCTCGCGTCGAACCGTTTCGCTCGGGTTACGTCAACTTCACGTGCCCCGACGCGGGCTAGCTTAGAAAATCCCTCGGCGCCTCAGGATGAGCAGGGCGCCGAGGAAGACCGCGGCGGCGATCGCTAATGTGATGGCGAACCCGTTTGACGGACTGTCCAGCGGGCTGGCCGCGGGAACTGCCAGGAGCATCGCCACCACCAGGACCGGCAAGGTGAGCGCGATCACCATCGTCAGCGCCTGGACGTACCCGGTTCGTCGCAGGTCGATCGCCAGTCGAGCCACCTCGACCAGGCCGCGGAGAGCGTCGGCGGTCGCGTCGACGTCGGCGATCAGTAGATCACCGCGCCGCGCCAGGTAATCGCAGTCGCCACGCGCAGAGAGGCCAGGGTCGACGTCCGCCAGCTCACGAATCAGTCCCGGCCAGGGCGCGACGAGGCGCCGTAAGACCCCGGCCTCATGCTGACGATCAGTCAGCGCCGCGATGAGCTCGGGACCGATCACCCGCCGCGGCTCTTCCGCGTGCCGTGACACATCGTGATCGAGCTGGCTGACCGCCGCCGCGGCGACGTCGACGAGCCGCTGGACCAGGGAGAGCAGCACTCCACCAATTCCCGCCGCGAACGCCGCGTCGCACGATGCCCCGTCCGCCGCCAACTGCTCGAAGAACCGAGTCAGCGCCCGAATCTGACCGGTGTGGATCGTCAGCAGTGAGTCCGGGCGAACGAAGATCGCGACCGGGCAACCGAGCGGCGTCAGGCGTTGACGATTGACCGATGGTAGCGGGACCGACACGAGAATCAGTCGGTAGCGCTCGCGATGGAGGATGCCCGGGGTCGGGCGCCCGTCGAGCACCAGGCCAAGGTCGGCGGGACGGAGATCCCAAATGTCGGCGAGATCGCGAAGGTCGGCCTGGGACGGGCGTTCCACGCTGGTCCAGGAGAGTCCGTTGGCACCGATCGACTGGACGTTGCCGGGGAGCGCTGGCGAGTCATTCAGCATGGCCGATCGCACCAATCACCGCGACACCCTCACTCCCAGGTGAGGATCCACACGCACGCTCCCGCCAGCAGAATGGTCGCGACGACAAGCGCGGCGAGCTGAGTCGGCAGGAGCGCGACGTCCTTCGCGGCGTAGAGGAGCATCGCCACCATTCCCACCGCGAGGATCACCCAGGCGATGAGCATCGGGTGCTGCCGCAAGACGTATCGCACGGTCGCGCGCAAGGGACTCCTCCGGAGATCGGTCTGGCTTGAATCTGGGGGCATTCTAGCAGAGATGGCGAAGGTTGACGAGGGAGTGCCGGATCTGGCCCGCGACCAGCTGCTCGAAAGCTCGGTCGCCGGCAAGGCGAAGCGGCAGCGGAAGGATGTAGTCCCCGGAGAAGGTGACCCGGGTGCCGGTTTCGTCTTCGGATAACAGCCAGGTGGTGAGCGCTTTGATTGGACCCGAAGAGCGAGAAACCAGTCGATTGGGACGCTCGTACTCGCTGATCTCGAGCTCGGTCTCGACGGTGAAACCCAGAAACGTGCCCGCGGCGCGTACGCGCGCCCCAACCCCATTGGTCGGCCCCGGTAGGAGCTCGAAGCGGCTGAATCCTTCCATCCACTCCAAAGCCCGTCGGTCATCGGCGATCACGTCGAAGATGGCGGACATGGGCGCTGGAATCACGATGCTCTCTTTGACGTGGGCCATGCCTACCTCAGCCGAGTGGGGCGGCGCGCTCGCGACGGAGAATCTCGCGAGCATCGTCCCCGACGCTCAATTCAAGACAATCTCGATAGGTCGAGTATAACGCCTTGGCAATCAGCCGCATCCGCCAATCTTCTGGCGGTAGGCGGCCGGCGTGTTGATGGCGCTTGGTGAGCAGTACCTCGAAGCGATGGAGGAACAGCGTTTGTTCCTGCGTTCGTGATGGGTGGCGAAAGCGTTCCGGAGAAGACAGCGGGGTCGAGCCGGTTCGCGTTCCCCACACGTTGGAGAGATTGGTGGTCTGCATCGCCGAACCTCCTCACCTCAGCATACAACATCGGACTACGGAGTGGGCAAAATCCGTGCCCATCTGCCCGGCTGTCTGGTTCTTCGACCGAGGGTCATCGCCGGACGGGCTACTCGGCCCCGGTTGGCAATGGTATTGCAAGCGAAGCTTGTCTACTCACCTTCAGCGGATCGGGCTTGAGGGAATCCATGCAACCACTCATCGTTTCAGCAGCCGAGCAAGAAGCACACGCCAATGCCTTGCGCATTCTCACCACGAGCAAGATCGAATTCGTGGTCGCCGGCGCCGCGGCCGTGGGCTATTACACCGGCCTGTGGCGCAACACCAAGGATCTCGATCTCTTTCTGACCCCGGAGGATCTGACCCCCGCTTTGACGGCGCTTGCCGCCAGTGGCTACACCGTGGAGGTGCCCGCGCCGCACTGGCTCGCCCACGCCTATCGTGGTCCTTATTACGTCGACCTGATCTTTGGCTTCGGAGGCTGGCGGGCGCCAATCGACCGCCAGTGGTACGAGCGGGGACGCCCCACCAGCATCCTTGGCCAGTCGGTTCGGATGTGTCCGGTCGAGGACCTGATCTGGATCAAGGCGTACGTCGCCCATCGCGAGCGGTTCGACGGGGCGGACGTGTCGCACCTGATCAACGCGACCCACCAGTCGATGGACTGGCGGTACCTGCTACGGCGATTCGATCACTGCTGGCAGTTGTTGTTCTTCTACGTCAACCTTTATCGCTTCATCTACCCCTCGAGCCAGTCCGACGTTCCGGCCTGGCTCGTCCACGAGCTCGTCGATCGCTGGCACGCTCAGCGGACCCAGCCGGTGTCCAACCCCCTCGAATGCCGCGGTACCCTGATCGACCGCTACTCCTTCCTGGTCGACATTCGCGAAGGCTACCACGACGGACGCGAGCCCTGGGTGCTGGCCCAGGGTTGGACCAAACGCGACCTGGAGGCCGACCGTCGCGAAGCCGAGCGCACCGTCCAGGAAGGGAACGTCCGGCCGGATCGCGTCGCCTGAGGACATTTCCTTTTTAGAAAGCCGGGACAAAACGCGCCCCGCCGTCAGGTAGAATCAACGAGGCAGACCAACGAGGAGATCGCATGAGACCCGGCAAGCTAACCGCCCGCGAGCTAGCATCGTACGTCTTTCCCCGGTGTGGCGTCCGGCGGTCCGACGTCCTGGTGCACGCGGCACCGGGCCAGGACGCGGCGGTGGTCGGCTTTGGCGACGAGGTCGCGGTGCTCTCGACCGATCCGATCACCGGCGCCGGTCGACACGCCGGCTGGCTGGCGGTTCAGATCGCCGCGAACGATGTTGCCGCGATGGGGGCGCGGCCGGTGGGCGCGCTCGTCACCTTGCTGCTCGCCTCGGCAACGGCGGCGGCCGACGCGTCCGCGCTGATGGCAGATGCCGACCGGGCGGCGCGCGAGCTCGACGTCGAGATTCTTGGCGGCCATAGCGAGATCACCGCCGGTCTCCCACGATCGATCGTGGTGGTCGCGGCGATCGGCCGGGCCAGGCGCGACCGATACGTGAGCAGTGCCGGCGCGCGGCCGGGCGACGCGATTCTCCTGACCAAGGCAGCGGGATTGGAAGGTACCGCGGTGCTCGCCAGCGACTACGGCGCGTCGCTCGCCAGGGCGGTCGACGAAGGCGCGCTGGAACGCGCGCGAGCTTTCGCGCGTGACATCAGCATCGTCGGCGAAGCGCTGGCCGCCGCGGAGGCCGGGGTCTCGGCGATGCACGACGCCACCGAAGGCGGAGTTCTTGGCGCGCTCGCCGAGCTCGCGGGCGCGGCCGGAGTTGGCGTCGAGGTGGACGCCGACCGGATTCCGGTGCGCGATGAGACCCGGGCGGTGTGCGAGGCGCTCGCGATCGATCCGCTCACCCTGGTATCGTCGGGCGCGTTGCTCATCGCCACGCCCAATCCGCGAGCGGTCCGGGAAGCACTCGACCGAGGCGGCATCGCCGTGTCGTGGATCGGGGACGTCGTCGCGGGCCCGAGTCGGTTGCGGCGCGACGGTGTCGTCCGCGACCTCGTCGCGCCGGAGCGCGACGCCCTGTGGGACGCGATCGAGCGGCTGAGCGGCGAGGCGGGGTGAGGCCGCGTCCCCTACCCGTCGCGGATCGGCTCGATCGCGATCCGATCGCCGATCAGCGTACCGGTTCGCGCCGCCGTACCCGGTGGCAGCTCCACCGCGGCGTGGCCGCGCCAGACGATCGGCCCGATCCGCCACGGCTTCATCGCCGGCAGAATCTTTTTGATCGTGCCGTCGTTCGTCAGGTGCAACACGTCGATCGTCAGCTTCATGAAGAA
The DNA here is from genome assembly GCA_050695695.1 of Chloroflexota bacterium. GTDB lineage: Bacteria > Chloroflexota > UBA6077 > FW602-bin22 > CADDYW01 > JAJPKB01. Next base: position 19,767 of record JBOGTX010000987.1, on the reverse strand, counting down.
GCTGTGGACGCCATCGGCGGGAACGATCACCAGGCCATCGGATCGCTGCCAGTCCGACCGGCCAAGCAAGCCGATGCCGCGTCGCAGGAAGGACTCGGCCACCTCGGCTCGCTCCGCCAGCACCTGTTGGCGAGTCGCGTTGACAACTCGGACGCGCCGCATTCCCGGTCCCTCGCGATAGTGTTCCGATTCGTTGGCGCCAGCGCTATCTTGTCACAGGCGGCGCTTCGCCAACCACCCCGGACCCACCAATTCGGGCCAGCCAGATCGATCAGACGTTGACCAGGCGACCGGTTGGCGCGAGCGCGTGAACAACGTAGGTTCGGACGAGCGGGCGGGCCACGTTGTAGACCGGAATACCCCGGGGCGTGTGCCCGAAGGGCGATCCGTAGTGAGCGTGGCCGTGGAAGCAGACGTCGGCGTCGTAACGGTCGATTGGCTCGCACAGGCTGCTGTTGCCGAGAAAAGGAAAGAGCTCCGGAGATTCGCCAACCACCGTCTCTCGAATCGGAGCATAGTGAACGATGGCGACGAGATGGTCGACCGCGTCGCGCCGCCGCAGATCCCGAAGGCCGGCATCCAGCTTCTCGGCCTCGGTCTGCCCCGCCCGGACGAATGACTTCAATGGAGACTCGCCAAAAGGGGCGACCAGGCAGTCGCCGAAGCCGCCGCAAAAACCCTTCACCCCGGCGAAGCCGACCGACCGTCCCCGAATGACGATCGTCGTCGTCTCGCCATCCAGCATCGAGACGCCGGCGTCGCGCATGCATTCTCGAATCGCGCGTTCCTGGTTCATCTCATAGTCGTGGTTGCCAAGGACGCCGATCATCGGGATCCGCACCTCGCGCAGCTCATCGGCGAAGATGCGCGCTTCATCGAGCTTGCCGTACAACGTAAGGTCGCCCGCCAGGACCAGAACGTCAGCCTGCTCGTTGACCGGCGCCAGCTCAATGCGCAATCGGCCGCGGAGCTCGTCGTAGCAGTGAACGTCGGCGATCGCCGCGATTCGGATCGGAGCCGATTCGTCTCCCAAGTTTCCTCCTGGAGAAAGTCGCTGTTCGTCTTACATTATATCTTACTTCTCGACGACTTTGCCCCACTTACTCTCGGGCGACAACGACTGGCGGTCGAGCCGGACGCACATGCCGTACCGGGAAGAGGAGTCGCTCAGCGCCGAGACGACGTTTGGACTGCGAACGGCACGACATGGAGCGAAACCCGCGAAAAGCTTCGGGGAGCGGATCTCAGCTTTCGCGGCGAGCGTGGCCTCGCGCCTGGGCGAGCAGCTCGGTCACCCGGCGCAAGTCTTCTGGCGTGTTCAGGTTCAGGAACGAGCGCAAGGACGGATCGTCGCGGCGAAGCCAGGATTCGTCGACGAAGCGGGCGCGCACGTCGTCGGCCAGGCCGGCCAGCTTGAGCCGCCGTTCGGCGAGGCGCCGCCGCGCCGGCTCCAGACAGCTCGTACGATACATGGCGTGCAGCATCTCCAGCCGACCGTCGGAACGGACCGGCACCAACAGGTCGTAATCTCGTGGCTCGTCTAGCAGGCGACCAAGGAGGGCTGGGCTGAGAAAAGGGAGGTCGCAGGCGACCACCAGGGCGACGTCGTGCTCGATCGCGGCGAGCCCGGCCACCAGCGCGTTCAACGGGCCGGCCCCGGGCTCGGGGTCCTGGACGACTCGGGCCGTCAGCCCGGCGAAGGTTGTCGGGTCGGTGGAGACGACCACGACGACATCGTCGGCGAGGGCGGAAACCGTGGCGACCGTCGCCTCGAGGAGCGTCCGGGGCGACCCGAGGCGAAGCTGGCGCTTGTCCTGCCCGAGGCGTCGGCTGGCGCCACCCGCGACGACGATGGCGCTGGCGGGGGCGGTCACGTGGGGAGTTGCGCCTCGTACTGCTCGGCGGTCAGCAGCGCGGCGATCTGGGACGGATTCGATACGTCCATTTCGATCATCCAGCCTTCGCCATAGGGGTCCTGGTTCACCAGCTCGGGCTGATCGACGAGCTTCTGGTTCACCTCGGTCGCCGCCCCGCTGACCGGCGCGTAGAGGTCGGAAGCCGTCTTCACCGACTCGACCACCCCGAAGGGCTTGCCCTGTTCGAGCTTCGCCCCGACCCTGGGCAGCTCGACGAAGACGACGTCGCCCAACTGTTCGGCCGCGAAGGCGGTGATCCCGACGACGCCGCGCCCGCCCGCGACGCGAATCCATTCGTGGTCTTTGGTATAGCGCAGATCCTGAGGGTATGCCAACCTTCCTCCCGACGTTCGAGGCAGGATGCTCGGCCTCGCCATCCCGCGCCGCGTGCAAGAGTGACAGCTCGGCCCCGACGTTGCCGCCGATTATAGCATGGTATGCTACCATGACCATCAAGAGGCCCCGCGGATGACGATCGTCTGGCGACCCACCATTGATCTGAGGAGGAATTCGATGATTTACGAGCTGCGCATCTACGACACCTGCCCTGGCCGCCTGGGCGCCTTGCACGCGCGATTCCAGAACCACACCCGACGGATCTTCGAGCGCCACGGTATCAAGGACGTCGCGTACTGGGAAGACGTGATCGGCGTCAGCAATCGTTTGACCTACGTGATCGCCTGGGAGGACATGGCCCACCGCGAGCGCGTCTGGAACGCCTTTCAGGCCGACCCCGAATGGCAGGCGGTGCGCGCCAAATCCGAAGAGAGCGGGCCAATCGTCGCGCGGGTCACCGCGACTTTCATGAAGGCGACGCCGTACTCGCCCCTTCAATAGCGCCGATGAGCCAGACCAAACGGATCGAGGTCGTCGGGGTGCCGCTCGACCTTGGCGCCGGGCTGCGCGGCGTCGACGTCGGGACATCGGCGGTCCGCCACGCCGGGCTGGTTCCCCGGCTGCGCGCGCTCGGGCTCGAGGTCGTGTATCGCGGCAACCTCGACGCGCCGGTCGCCGAATCGGTCGCCGAGGGAAATCCCCGCGCCCGCTACGCCGAGTCGGTCGCACGGGTGTGCCGTGCCCTCCGAACGAGGGTCGGCGAGAGCCTCGGTCACGGCGCGACCCCACTGATCCTGGGCGGCGATCATTCGCTCGCCGCCGGCTCGCTGGCCGGCGCGCTGGACCGACTGCCCGAGCTTCGCGTGCTCTGGCTCGACGCCCACGGCGACCTCAATACGCCGATCACGACGCCGAGCGGCAACGTTCACGGTATGCCGCTGGCAGTGGCCCTCGGTCAGGCTCCCGACCTTTTCGATGGGCTGGACTGGGACCGGCGCTGTATCCCCGCCGAACGGGCCGCGATCGTCGGCGTGCGCAGTCTCGACCCCGGCGAGCGCGATCTGATCCGTCGGCTCGGGCTCAAAATCTTCACCATCGCCGAGGTCGACCGCGACGGAATCTACGAGGTGCTCCAGCGCGCGCTGCGATTCTTGAATCCGCCACCCGGCTCCCTCCACGTCAGCTTCGACCTCGACGTCGTCGATCCGCGGCTCGCCCCTGGCGTCGGCACGCCGGTTTCCGGTGGCATCACCGTCCGGGAGGCCCACCTGGCGCTCGAGACAATCGCGCAGTCCGGGGCGCTGGCCGCGCTGGAGCTCGTCGAGGTGAACGCGATCCGCGATCACGAGAATCAGACCGGCCAGCTCGCCGCCGACCTCGCGCTTTCCGCCTTCGGCCAGACCATTCTCTAATCTCATTGAACGCATGTTTCAGATTGCGGCCCGCCGGCCGACGGTGCTATAATCCGCCCACCCCGGCAGTGTAGCCACCCGCCAACGTCGGCGGGCGCGCGGCAGGTCGTCGTCGCTCGACGACGATCGATGGTTTCATCTGGTTTTTTTGGCTGACGAGGTGGTCAAAGTGATCGAGGAAAATCGCCGCCTGATCCGGGCGCGCCTGCGCACCGAGCTGCGCGAGATCGACACCCAGGTCGAGCAAGTCAGGGCGGAAGACCGCATGTTCCGTCGCTGCGGCTTTGGCTCGGACCTTCACGACATTCAACTGGTCGCGCTCCAGGCGCGGCGCCAGGACCTGCTCGACCAGCTCGCCAAGGTCGGCGAGTCCGGCCACGCCGGGCGGACTGGCCAGCGCGGCGCCGGCGCGTGGCTACTGCTTCCGACCGCGGTCGTGGCGGTCGTGTTTCGCGCGGCCTTTCCCCGCCGCCAGGAGAGTCCCCGCCTGGCCTGATCTCCAGCCAGCACTCTTTTGGTCAGGTCGTCGCGTTCTTCTGCCGTGAGCCCTTGACGTTCTGGCCGATCTTTCGCTCGGTGCCCGCCAGGAGACGGAGAATATTTTCCCGGTGGCGGACGAACACCACCAGCGGGGCGCCGATGACGAAGACGAGGTCGCCCAGGGGCGCGGACCGCGCGACGATCAGGACGATCATGACCACGGCGCCAAAGGCGACACCCGACAGCGAGCCGAGCGAGACGAAGCGCGACCGGGCCATCACGATCGCCGCGACCAGCAGCGATCCGATGGCCACCAGCGGCTGGATCACCAGCAGCGCCGCCAGCGAGCTCGTCACCCCCCGCCCGCCGCTCCACTGCGCGTAGATCGGCCAGCAGTGCCCGGCGATCACCGCGACGCCGGTGATCGACGCGACGAGCGGCGAGCGAATGACCAACCAGGCGATCAGCACCGGGATCATCGTCTTCGCCAGGTCACCGGCGAACACGACCACGGAATGCTTCCACCCGAGTGTCCGCAGGATATTGGTCGCGCCGGTGCTTCCGCTTCCGTACTGGCGAATGTCGATGCCACGACGCCAGCGGGCGACGAGCAAGCCAATCGGGATCGCTCCCAGCAGATAGCCCGCGATGATGACGAAAACGCTCGCGATGATCATGCTCGTTGCGCGGCTCCCCGTTCGACCCTCGTTCGGAAGATCAAGCGGATTGCCGTGCCCTCGAATCCGAATGCCTCGCGGAGGCGGTTCTCCAGATAGCGCTGATAGGAAAAGCGGATCAGACTCGCGTCGTTCACGAAAAAGACGAAGGTTGGCGGGTTCACCGTCGCCTGGGTCGCGTAATAGATCTTGAACTGGCGTCCGCGCATCGCGCCCGGACTGTGGGCGTGAATGGCCGCCTGAAGCAGGTCATTGAGCGTCGGCGTCGAAACGCGTTTATGTCTCTGCTCCGAAATCTTGAAAACTTCGGAGACGACGTCGCCGACATTCCGCCGTTCTTTGGCCGACACGAAGAAGAGCGGCGCGTACGGAATGAACTTCATGTCCTCGCGCACCCGGAGCGTCCATTCCTGCCGGATCTGATTTGACCACGACATCATGACGTCCCATTTGTTCACCACCAGCACGATGCCCTTGGCCTGGTCCCGCGCGAAGCCCGCCAGGTGGGTGTCCTGCGCGGTCACCCCTTCGCTCGCGTCCATCACCACGACCACGACGTCCGCGCGCTCGATGGCTCGGGCGGTGCGCAGCACGCTGAAGTATTCGATTCCCGCCTCGACCCTTCCCCGACGACGCATGCCCGCCGTGTCGAGCAGGGTGAGCTCTTTGCTATCGAATTCGAGCCGGGCGTCCACCACATCACGCGTCGTGCCGGGGATCTCGGTGACCACCGCGCGTTCCTGACCGACGATGGCGTTGAAGAGCGATGACTTGCCGACGTTCGGCCGACCGACCAGCGCGACGCGCACGCCACCCCCTTCCTCGGGCGCCACTTCCTCGGGCGGTGGCAGCTTGTCGACCACCGCGTCGAGCAAGTCGCCGGTTCCGGTCCCGTGCAGCGCGGAGAGCGAGAAGAGCGCGGGCAGGCCGAGGGAAAAGAACTCGGCGGCGGCAAGCTGTTGGGACAGGCTATCCGCCTTGTTCACCGCCACGATCACCGGCTTCTCGCTCCCCCGAAGAACCTTCGCTACGTCCAGGTCACCGGGCGTCACCCCTTGACGCGCGTCGACGACGAACACCACGACGTCGGCTTCCCTGATGGCCACCTCGGCCTGCTGGCGCACGCGATTGATCAGGTCACTGCCCGGATCGATCTCGAAGCCGCCAGTGTCCACGATCGTAAACTCACGCCCGGCCCAGTCGGCATCGTAATACAATCGATCGCGCGTGGTGCCCGCGACGTCCTCGATGATCGCCACGCGCTCGCCGACGATGCGATTGAACAGGGTGGACTTCCCCACGTTGGGCCGACCGACCAGCGCGACCATCGGTGTCACCATCGCAACCTCCTCCAGTTATTTTACCGTGAGCGTGACCTTTTGGGGCTGAACGCTCACCAGCTTGAGCAAGTCCGGGCTCTTGACCTGGACGTTGACCGTCTGGGTGCCGCTGGTCATGCCGGTCGCGTCCACCGTCGCGGTCACGTCGCCCGGCTGGATCCGGTTCAGGACCGGAATCGGCCCGGTCAGCGTCACGTTCACCGCGCCGGGATTGATCTGATAGTTGAGATTCGGCGCGAGGTTGACGATCTGCGGGCTGATGAGCATCGTCTTGCTGCCACTCAACGTGCTCACCAGGACCCGCACCACGATCGACTGCGAGCGATCGAGGGCAACCGTTCCCGGCAGGTCGAGCGTGGCATCGTACGCGCGGTCGCCATCGACCCCGCTGATGTCGATCGGCTTGGTTGGCACCGTCGTCATCTGGGTCAGGGTCTGCGGATCGCCAACCAGTGTCACCGTCGTGGGATCGATCGTGATCCCGACCTCCTGATACCCCAGCGCGACGTTGCCCGAGGTGACCGGCTGGATGGGCAGGGTCTTGTACATCAGCTTTTGAGTCACCGGCACGTCGACCTGCACCTGGGCGGGATTCAGCGCGACCCGGGCGGCATCGCTCTCCGCGAGCCCCAGTGGCGCCGGCTTGTACGCCTGATCGATCGACTTGGTCACGCCGTCGAGGCTGACGTTGATCGTCACCGACGACACCTGATCGACGAGCGTTTGCGGGCCACTGATCGTCACCACCGCCGGCGTGACCTTGGCGGGACCGGACTCTTGATAACCGATCGGGACCGTTCCACTCGGCACCACGACCACCGGTACCGACTTACTGCGCAACGGATCCACCTTCAAGAAGATCGTCGACGGATCGACCGAATCGACGCGGACCCGCGGGTCGGTCGAGGAAATGTGCACCGGGACTTCCTGTGAGCCCCCCTGCGTCACCTTCGACGCGTCGACCACCGCCCGAAAGTTGTCTGCCTTGAGCTGCGCCCAGACCGCGCTCGGAGCGCTCACCTGCACCTGGACCACCTGGGTTTCCGGCTGCACGACCATCGTCGGCGGCGGCTGTTGGACGGAGATCGGAATATTCGAGAGAACGTGCGTCACCTCCGGATCCTCTTTGAAGGTCACAAAGACCCAGAGCCCGGTCGAAATGAGCAACGAGAGCAGCATCCAGACCAGATTACTCCGCAGGAACGACACCATAACCGCTTATCCTTTGGATGGGATCGGGGTCTTCTTCGGCGCCGGGCGTCGCGACCACAGCCGGAAAGTACGCGCGGTCGGTGGTAGGATCAGGCCGGCCAGCACCTTCCGCAGTTTTCCCTCGTCAAGATTCCGAACGAAGCGTCCGTTGTTCATGAGCGTGATGATACCGGTCTCCTCGGACACGACGATCGAGAGAGCGTCGGTGCGCTCGGTAATGCCAAGCCCGGCGCGGTGCCGGGTCCCCATTGACGAATCCAGCGGGTTCTCCGACAGTGGCATCACGCACCCGGCCGCGATCACCCGATCGCCGTGGACGATCACCGCCGCGTCGTGGAGTGGCGAGTTGGGGAAGAACAGCGTGAGCAGCAGCTCGCTGGTCACGATCGCGTCCAGCAGCACGCCGGTGTCGGTGTATTCGTGCAGGCCGGTCTCCCGCTCGACGACGATCAAGGCGCCGTACCGTCGCTCGGAGAGACGGCGACAGGCGCGCGCCATCTCCGAGATCGCCCGTTCGACGTTCTCGTGGTCACCCACGGTCAGTGGCCGGCTGAGCAGCCCGCGGACCCGCCCGATGCGCTCCATGGCCCGGCGCAGCTCCGGCTGGAAGACGATCAACAGTCCGATCGACAGGAAGGGAAGGAGATTGCTCAAGAGCCAGTTGAGCATCATCAGTCCGGGAAGCGCGCTCACGATCAGGACGGCCAGCAGGAGCAGCCCGATCCCATAGAGGGCCGAGAAGGCGCTGGTGCCCCGAAACAGGCTCAGCAGCCCATAGATGATCACCGCGACGATCAGGATGTCCAGACCGCTCCAGAACGTCACCCGGTCCAGCGCGGTCACGACTTCGGTCGGAAGCTGCCTCACCTGGCGTCCTCTTGAGTCAGACTATGAAGCTCACCCTCGAGCCTCGCGATCTCCGGACTCTCCGGCTCGCGTTGCCGGAGCGCGTCGAGCAGCGCTGCCGCGTCCTCGCCCGTGCGCGCCTGGATGAGCGCGCTCACGGCGTCCACGATCAGGCGCGAGTCCCAGGGGTCAAGGGGAATTGCCTCGCGGAGCGCGGATGCGGCCTCGACCCAGCGCTCCCTCGTCGCGGACGCCTCGGCGAGGGAGCGAAGCTCGATCACCGCGCGCCGAACTTCGCCATCACGCAAATAGGCACGGGCCAACGAGCGTCGCGCGTCCCAGTCGGTCGGGCGAACCCGCGCGAGGCGCTCGCGGTACGGCGTAGCGCGCCGCGGCTCGGTCAAGCGCGTCTGCTCGATCAACATGCGGAGCGCCCGAGGCGAGAGCTCCACGGCGCCGATTCGCGCCTCGAGATCAACCACCGCCTCCAGCGCCGCGATCGTCTCCTCGCGGAAGCCCAGCCGCAGACAGCGCTCCGCCAGACGAAGCTGACTCGCCGGCTCGACGGCGCCCATGGACGCGGCGGTCCGCTCGGCGGCCAGCGCGCGAACCGGCTTGCCAGTCCCAGCGTACAAATCGGCCAGCCGGTAAAGCTGCTCGCGCGCCCCTTGACGGTCACCGTTCGACCACCGCGCTTCGGCAAGTCGAGCGTGGAGATCCGGGTCTCGCGGGTGAAGGCGAACGAGCTCCCCCAGGGCACGGACCCGAAGGTTCGGGTCGCTCAGGTGCTCGGCCGCCTGGAGCAACCGGCGAAGGAGGTGGTCGACCTGACGGAACTCACCGGAAGGCGCCAGACCGTCCAGGCAGGCGATCAGCCAACGGACCGCACCCGGCCAGTCGCCTTCGTCGGCGGCCAGGCGCCCCAGCGCGAACTGGATCGTCGCCACCGAGGCATCTCCGAAGGCCAGGGCGCGTCGATACGCGCGCTCCGCGTCCTCGACCGCATCGGTGGCCGCCAGGATCTGGCCGGCCAGGTACCAGGAGCCGGCGTCGCCCCCCTGGCATGCCCCCCACGCGGCGGCCTCGGTCAACACGGCCGACGCATCGTCGCGAGGGTCGTCGCCCCAACCATCGAAGACGCTCTCCAGATCCACCTCGTGCCCCTGGAGCGTCGCGAGGATGGTCCGCGCCACCAGCAGCCGGCGGTCCACCACCGACGGGTCCTTCTGACCGGGCGCGAGCGATCGCTCGAGCCAATCCATGGCTTCGTCAGCCCGCCGGAGATCGACCAGCAAGCGCGCGCGCCAGAGCCCCAGCTCGATCGCGTCGGGGCCGACCTCGATCGCGCGGCCCAGGAAATCCACCGCGTCGGCGACGCGGCCCTCGACCAGACAGCGACTCGCCGTCTCGATCAAAACGGCGACGGCTTCGCCGAGCTCCCCCTGACGGATCAGCAGGTCGACCACCCGACCGATCACCGCTTCGAGTCCAAGAATTTCCGCGCCCAGCTCTTTCCAGGTCTCGGCGGCCTGGCGAAATTCCGACTGGGCCTCGTACAGCTCGGCGACGGTCTTCAGGCGCCACTCGGCGGTCGCCGTCTCACCGGCCGCCGCGTCCACCCGGGCGAGCTGGACCTGGATCGGCAGATAATCCGCGGCGATCCCGATCGCGCCCCAGCAGCCATCGCGCGCGGCGTCCAGGCGGCGAGCCGAGACGTCCGCCGCCACGTCGTAGAACGTCGCGGCCAGCCCGGCGCGCTCGGAAGGCGCGATCCGGAGGAGCTCGGCCGGCAACGGGCACCAGCCGGAGGCCAGCCGTGCAATCTCGTCATCGCGCGGGCGTCCGACCCGCTCGCGGCGATCGAGGGCAGCGATCAGCGTCTTGACCGGCTCCGGATAGTGGAGCAGCGGATCGAGTGGCAACGCCTCGACCGCGACCGCCGCGGAATCGGTCGCCGGTTGAGCTCCCGATTCGGCGCTTCCGACGGCACTCGGCGCGTCCTCGGCGGGAAGCGCGGAAAGGTGCCTTCCGACGAGCGCCAGAACGTCCTCGTTGCCAACCCGTCGCGCGACCTCGCCCAGGTGGCGAAGCACGTCACCGTCGGGCGCGGGAAGATCGTCGAGTCGCGCCAGCACCTCGCTGGCGCGACTCGTTTGCCCCTGATCGAGATAGACGATCGCCAGCTTGGCGTAGCAGGTCGCGGCGGCGGGAAGGTCGCCGAGGCGCTGGCGCAGCTCGACCAGACTGACCAGAACCGGCGCGTGATCCGGCAGGAGGCGATGAGCTTCCTCGTACATGTCGAGCGCGGCATCCAGATCGCCCATGCGCTCGAGGGCGCGCGCCAGGCTGAGGGTCGCCGAGGGATCGCCCGGCCGCTCGCTCAGCGCGGTCCGGTACTGTCGACTCGCCGCCTCCCACTTGAGATCCCACGCGAACGCGTGCCCGGCGCGCATGGCCTCTTGATAGGCGCCCAGATCATATGACATGCTCGTCAGCTTCCGCCAGCAACCAGAGTAGCACCGCCTTCTGCGCGTGGAGTCGGTTTCCGGCCTGTTGAAACACCACCGATTGCGGTCCCTCGATCACGTCATCGGTGATCTCTTCGCCGCGATGGGCCGGCAGGTCGTGGAGAACGATCGCCTCGGGACGGGCCATGTGGAGCAAGCGCTGGTCGATCCGGTAGGCGACGAAGTTGGAGCGCCGCCGCGTCGCTTCGTGCTCCTGGCCCATGCTCGTCCAGACGTCGGTATAGAGCGCGTCGGCATCGCGCGCGGCTTCGGTTGGATCGCTGGTCAGGGTGATGCTTCCGCCGGTCGAGCTGGCCTCGCGCCGCGCCTGCTCGACGACCGCGGCGTCGCACTGGTAGCCGCGCGGGCTGGCGACGGTCAGGTGCAAGCCCACCTTGCCGGCGGCGAAGACGAGCGCGTGCGCCACGTTGTTGCCATCGCCGACGTAGCCCAGTCGGATGCCAGCGAGCCGCCCGAAGTGTTCCCGCAAGGTCAGCAGGTCCGCCAATCCCTGACACGGGTGACAGAAATCCGACAGGGCGTTGACGACCGGAATCGACGCCGCGCGCGCCAGCTCCCGAAGGTCGCCGTGCCGAAACACCCGCGCCGCGACGCCATCCACGTACTGGCTCAGCACCCGTGCCACGTCGGGAATCGGCTCGCGCTTGCCGAGGCCAACTTCATCCGGCCCCAGGTAGACCGCGTGGCCACCCAGCTCCGCCATGGCGACATCGAACGAGACCCGCGTTCGCAGAGAAGGCTTCTGGAACACCAGCGCGAGCGTCTTCCCAGCCAGAGCCAACCGAGGCCGGCGATTCGCCTTGAGCTCAAGGGCGCAATCGAGAAGCTGGCCGACTTTTTCCGGGGTCAGATCTCCGAGGCTGAGAAAATCCCCACGCTTCATGAAAACTCCCGAGGACGATGGCTACCGGCGATTTGGCTTCTTTGCGCCAGTATATCATACCAAAACGGCCCCGGCGGGCGCGACGAATCGGCACGTGGGAGACTTATTTCGCGGTCAAGATCTCCCCGACCAGCAGCGCGTCGACCAGCGCCCCGGCTGGAATCACCTCGGTCCCGGGCGGGATTCGAAGCAGCACGTTCGTGCCGGCCATCGAAAGCAGCCGACTCGAGCGCTGAGCGCCGGTCGAGCGCGCGACCAGGCGCCCGTCCTGCCAGGAGGCGATCGCGCGCTGAAACTCCAGGCGGTCCTCCGAAGGTCGCAGCGGGGTCTCGACCCCGACCTGGACGACCGGGCGCTGGATCTGTCGGTACCCTTGCAGCTTCCGCAACGCGGGGCGGACGAAGACCTCGAAGCTGACCAGCGAGGAGACTGGGAAGCCGGGCAGTCCGAAGACCAGGCGATCGTCGACCGTCGCGAAGGTCGTTGGCTTACCGGGCTTGAACTGAACCCGCCCGAAGTGGATCGTCCCGATTCGCTTGAGGATCGGCTTGATCAAGTCGCGGCTGCCGACCGACACGCCGCCCGAGGTCAGGACGACGTCGGCGCGGCCCAGCCCCTCGCGGATCCGCGCCTCCTGCTCGGCCTCGTCGTCGCGGGCCCACCCCAGCGAGATCGGCTCGCCCCCGGCCTCGCGCACGCTGGCGAGCAGCGCGTAGCGGTTGCTGTCGCGGATCGCGCCCGGTCGAAGCGGTTGATCGGGCTCGACCAGCTCATCTCCGGTCGAGAGCACCGCGACGACCGGCCGCCGGTAGACCCGCGCGCGCGCTCGGCCAACCGTCGCCAGCAGGCCAATCTCGGCCGGCCCCAGGAGCGCGCCCGGCACCAGCACCGTCTGACCGACGAACACGTCCTGCGCCCGGCGGTGAACGTTCTCTCCCGTTCCGGGGACGTGGTCCAGCCTCACCACGCCCTCACTCTCGCTCGTCTGCTCGACCATGACCACCGCGTCGGCGCCGACCGGCATCGGCGCGCCAGTCATGATCCGCGTCGCCGCCCCCGGCTCGACGGTGATTCGGTCGCCGCGGCCGGCGGTGATCTCCAGCGACACCCGCCGTGGGATGAAACCATCCGCGGCGATCACCGCGTAGCCATCCACCGAGGCCGCGTCGAATGGCGGCATGTCGTCGGACGCGATCACCGTCTCGGCGAGCACCCGCCCGACGGCGTCGCTCAGCGCGACCTCCTCGGCGCCAAGGACCGGCGTCCGCGCCAGAACCGCCTCGATCGCCTCGTCGACGGTCACCATCGGATAGGTCGAGGACTGCATCCGAGCCATGTTTTCCTCCTGATTACTTGACGGTCAGCGCCCGCGAGTCCCAGCCAGTCGCGCCATTGGGCAGGGTATCCGTCGCCTTCGACGTTTGAACCTGACCGGCGCCATCGGTGGCGCGCACGATCACGGTATACTGCCCGGGCGTCGCGTTCCAGTCGAGCCGCCAGAGCCGCCAGGTGTACGGCCCGAGCGGGTCCTTGAGGGTGGCGGCCTGCCAGGTCTTGCCATTGTCGACGCTGACCTCGACCTTGCTGATCCCCCGGTCCCCGGCGAAGGCCACACCGGCCAGCTCGAGCTTTCCCGCCGGCACCGAGGAATGCTCGGTGGACGCGCTGTTGAACTCCGACATCGTCTGCACGACCGCCTGGTCACTCCAGCCACGCTGTTCCCAGTATCCCGAGAAATCGTTGCCGAGCAGCTCGATCCTGGTCAGCCACTTCACGTTCTTCATACCGAAAATGCCCGGCACCAGCAGGCGGGCCGGCGCGCCGTGCCCCGGCTCCAGCGGCACGCCGTTCATCAGGTAGGCGAGCAGGTTCGCCGGACTCATCGCGCGCTCGAAGGGAACCGAATCGGTGTAGCCATCGGCGGCGGTAAAGGCGACCTTGACCGTCTTCGGATCGGGCCCGGCCGCCGCGATCAGGTCGTGGAGCGATACCCCGCGCCAGCTTCCGTTGCTGATCAGGTCGCCGCCGATCTCATTGCTGATGCACTCCAGCGTCTGGTAGCGATCCTGGAACGGCAGCTTTAGGAGCTGGTTATAGGTCATGGTATAGGGCTTCTTGACCAGGCCCACGATCTCGAGCGTCCAGCGCGCCGGATCCAGCACCGGATCCGAGAAGAAATTCTTCGAGACGACGTAGAAGTCCTTGGTTGGGGTCACCTCGGGTGGCAAACCAGGAACCTGCCAGCCCGGCTCGACGCCCGCGACCGGCGGAGCAACCGGCGTCGCGGCGGCCGGGCTGGGCGCGCTGGCGGGGGTTGGCGCGCCCGATCCGCTCCCGGCGATTGGCGTCGGAACGACCGTCAGCGTCGCGCCGCTCTCCGCGGTGACGACGCGATAGGTTGCTCCCGCCGCCAGCACCGCGATCGCGCCCACCGCGAACCCGCCGAGGAGCCGTCGGCGCTCCGGGCTTGGCGCCGCCCCTTCGGCCGCCTCCTCTGGCAGGCGCGCGATCGAGACGCGATAGGTCCCGGCGAGCGACAGCCCGAAGAGGAAGAAAACGATCAGCAACGCGACGTTGAGCGCGATCGCCCCGACCGACGTCGCGCCACCGAAGAAGCCGTCGCCGGCCAGCGGCAAGACCACCACGTCGACGATCAGCCAGGTGACCAGGGCGCAGCGAAAGGCGTGGCTCCAGCCCGGCCAGGGCCGGCGGGCGCCCGGTCGCTCGGATCCGGTCAGCAGCGCGTAGACGATCCCGATGGCCGCGCCGACGACGACCTGCAGGACCAGAATGCCGACGAAAAGCAGCGGCTTCGCCTGGAACTTCAAGGTATCGAGGACGCCGGAAAAGATGACCGCGGGAATGTCTCGGGTAAATGCGTCTTCGAGCAGGTCCGGAAACATCGGGACGCCCGCGCCAAGGCGCGCGATCGCCTGACTCAGGATCATCACCAACGCGCCAACCGCTCCCGCCCAGGCCCCGGCTCGGATCGTCCGTCGCATCCGCATGGCAACCCCCAAACACGAGCAAACCCGAACACGCCGACATAAATATCATAGCACAGCGGAGCGCTTGACCTGTCGCGATCGGCCCGCGACGTCGACGTTCAGGCGGTTGCCTCCGGGTGACCGCGCGGCGCGGCTACCCTCGCCGTCGCCCGGCAAAGTAGCCACCCGCCACGGCGATCGGGACCAGGAGAAGCAAGAGCAGGGTCGGACCGGCCCCCTGGCCGGCTTCGACCACGCGCTGGGGCAGGGTTGGCGTGTTCGTGGGGGTAGGGGTCGCGGTCGGAGTCGCGGTATCGGTCGCCGTCGGCGTCGGCGTATCGGTTGGCGTCGGGGTCCGGGTAGGCGTCGCGGTCGGCGACGGCGTTGGCGTCTCGGTCGGAAGCGCGGTCGGGGTATCGGTCGCCTGATCCGGTCGGCGCGTCGCGGTCGGCGACCGGGGGCCGATTGGCGGGCCGAGCGTCGGGGTTGGCGGCGGGGGCGTTGCCGTCGGCGCCACGATGGTGACTTTCACCGTCACCGATCCGCCCTGGCCGTTGCCGTCGATCGCGTAGATACCGGGCGGAACCGTATCGGGCACCGTGATCGTCTTCTGAAAGTCCCCCCTGGCATCGGCCAGGATCACCCCGAGCGGCAGGACGTTGCCATTGGGATCGGTGAAGCTGACCAGGATCTGGTCGTTTGGCGCCCAGCCGGCTCCGCGCACCGTCACCGACTGACCGGGCAGCACCGACGAGGGCGATACCGTCACCGTGCCCTCGGCCAGCGCGGCTCCTGGCGCGAGAACGATCAGCAGGAACGCGAGAAGACCGAGTCGGAGCGGGGCGATCGCTCGGCATCGAGCGACCGGACAATTGCCGACGGATTTCGCCCTCTTCCAGGTCAAAATACCTGCCAGCATGCTCACTCGTGTCCTTCGATCCGGACCAGATGGATCTGACGCGACATCGTGGGTCGGCAAGCAACCTGGGAGCGCGGGCGCCGCGGCACGGGCGGACGAGACGCCCGCGCTCCCAGGTGGGCTGCTCCCCGACGATTCCGCGCTAGACCCTGCCCAGATGCTAGAGTTGTCCGGTGGCGGTGTCAACGCGTACAATCATCTCGGGCCTGGCTGCCGCCGCGGCACCGAGGACATACGATCCCGCGAAGAACGCGAAGGGGGGGCGTCTGGACCACGAAGCGCGCGCAAGGTCACGAAGAACGCGAAAGCCGAAGGCGGCTCCCTCTGAGCTTTTCGTGGCTTTTCGCGTCGTTTCGCGGCTTTCGTGGTCCAAACGCTCGTCGCGGTGCCGGTCTCTCGCTGCCCAGGCCGCGGCACGCTTCACGCGGGCCCGGCGCGACGGATCAGCCCGTTGAAGGCGGCGCGCCGTCAGTTTCCGGTCGTCCTCCTCGGCACGCTGGTGCCGGTGCTTCTCCTGGCCACCGGCGTTCGGATTCTCGGGCTGGGCAATACCAACCTCTGGGGCGACGAGGCGTTCAGCGTCATGACGTCGCTTGGTCCGCCGTCGAAGCTGCTGGGCATCCTGGCGACGTCCGAGCCGCACCCGCCGCTCTATCCGTTCCTCCTGGTCGTCTGGCTTCGGGCCTTCGGGTCGAGCGAGTTTGTCGCGCGTCTGCCGTCGGCGTTCTGCGGCATCGCCAGTGTCGCGGTGGCCGCGGCGCTGGCGCGCGCCGCGGCGGAGAACGGCGCAGAATCGGCCGAGCGGGGAGATGGGACTCTGACTCCCTCCCCGCGCCGGGGAGGGCGGGGGGAGAGGTTCCTCGCCAGCCGCGTAGCGACGACGTCTGGCCTCGTAGCTGCCATCGTCGCGGGCCTGCTCGTCGCCCTGAATCCCTTTCAGGTCTGGTACTCCCAGGAAGCGCGGATGTACGCCCAGGTGAGCTTCTTCGCCGGGCTTTCCACCCTGGCGCTGCTGCGGGTTTGGCGCGGCCGGCGTGGCGCGATTCCGTTCTACGCACTCGCGGTGGTCGGCGCGGCCGGCAGCCACTACTACGGGTTGTTCGTTCCGCTCGCGCACGGCCTGGCGGTGCTGACCCAGGCTCGCGGCCACCGACCGGCCCTCCTGCGCTGGCTGCGCGGCGCCGCGCTCGCCGCCGTCCTTTACCTGCCGTGGGTCTACGTCGCGCTCCGCGTCTTCACCAGCTACTATGGCGGCCCGCCCGGGTCCGAGGACCTGGTGCAGGTCGCGATCAGCTCCTGGGCGCGGGTCACCGCCGGCTGGTCGCTGCCCTGGACCGACGCCGTGTCCTACGCGACGCTGCTCACCGCCATCGCCTTCGTCGGCGTTCTCGTCCCGGCGCGCTCGTCGGACGACCGCTTCCTGCGCGTCGTGCTCGTGTTCTGGCTCCTGACGCCATTCGTCGGTGGCTATCTGATCTCGCTGGTCCGCCCGCTCTACAACGAGCGATACTTGATCGTTTGCTCACTGCCATTCATCCTGTTGATGGCGCGCGGCATCGTGGGCGTTGGCGCCTTGGGAACGACAATCGGCGCGAAGCTGCCGCGCCTCCGACTCGCGGTGTCGGCGCTCGGAATCCTGATCGCCTCGGCCGGCCTGGCCGGGGCGCTGGGCGTGGCCTACGTCGCGCTGCACAACGTCTGGATCGGCGAATACCTCAAGAGCGCCTACGACACCCACGTCCGGACGGTGGACCTGCTGGCCGCCCCGGGCGACGCGGTCATCCTCGACGGTCCGTCGCAGGCGTACCTTTACCAGTACTATGCGAAGGAGCCGTTGCCGCTGTACGTGCTGCCGTCGACCACGCCGCTCGAGCCAGGCGCGACCGACCGTGAGATCGCGGCTGCCGCCCGAGACCACCGGGGCGCCTGGGTGTTCTGGTACGCCTCGCCCCTCTACGATCCAACCGACGTCATCGGCCGGGCACTCGCCGCCAACGGCTACCTCTCGCTCGACGTCTACGCGGCGAACGCGCGCCTGCAATATTACGGCTTTGCCCCCGACGCGTCGCTCGCGAGCCACGCCACGAATCTGACGTTCGGCCAATCGGTCGTCCTCGAGGGCTACCGGTGGCAAAACGCGGCGCCGCGGGCCGGCGCTACGGTTTCGGTCGACCTGCGCTGGCGCCGGCTCCCGACCGCCGAGCCTCACCTGCGCGTCGCCCTCCGTCTGGTCGACGGATCGGGCTTCACCTGGGCGCAGACCGACCAGGGCATCGGCAACGGCTACGTCGCGGATAACCAGTGGCCAATAAACCAGGCCCTGGACGACCACCACGGCCTGATGATCCCAACCGGCACACCGCCCGGCGACTACGCGCTCGTCCTCAACGTGTACAGCGCCGACCATCCGGGATCGCTGGTGGCGACCGGCCAGGGCGCGACGGTCACGCCGGGCGGCGTCCGGTTAGCCACGGTTCACCTGACCCAGCCGTCTCGGGCCCTCTGGACCGGCGGAATTGCCGGCTACCACCCGATGTCCGCCAGGTTTCTCGACGGCGTGACCCTGCTTGGCGCGGCCGGCAGCGACCGGGCCAGGGCCGGCGAGTCCGGCTACCTGACGCTCTTCTGGCAGGCGATGACCACCGCGCCCGCGCCAACCCGGCTTCGCCTGGAGCTGCTCAACGCGACCGGTGGCGTCGCCGAGCAGCGCGATCTACCCCTCGCGACCGAGTCGTATCCGCCGGCGCGGTGGCAGGCCGGCGACGTCCTGCGCGAGCAATACCTTCTGCCAATCGACGTCCGGCTCGCCGCCGGGCAGTACCGAGTCGCGGTCGCGCCGGTCGGCGGGTCATCTCCTTCGAGCGTGGGTGCGGTCGTCGTCGGCTCGATCGCCGTCCAGCCGGGCGCCACGCCGGTCGCCGCCGCTCCCCCTCAGCACCCGCTCGCCGATCAGCTTGCCAACCGGATCGCCCTCACCGGCTTCGATCTCGCGTCGACCGACGTCCGTCCGGGCGCGTCGGTCGACCTTACCTTGCACTGGCGCGATCTCGCGCCGCTCGACGGCGACTACACCGTGTTCGTCCACGTCCTCGACTCCCGGGAGAAGGTCGTCGCCCAGCGCGACCAGCAACCGAGGGCCGGCCAGCGACCAACGTCGTCGTGGTTCCCCGACGACACGATCCTCGATCCTTACTCCCTGACACTTCCCGCGACGCTCCCCGCGGGCGACTATGCCGTCGAAGTCGGCATGTACAACCCGAGCAACGGCCAGCGCCTCGCCGTGTCGAAGGACGGCGAGCCGGCGGGCGACCGCATCATTCTGACGCATCTCAAGGTCACGAAGTTAGGGCAGGGCCGGGGGCCCTCGTCCGGCAGATTTGGTTTGACAGCCGGGGCCGGAGCCGGTACACTTAAGGGAGCGTGCTGGATACCGTCGCCGGACATTCACACGCGGGATTGGCCGCGAGCGCGGCCTTTTTTGATGGGCGCGGGAACGTGAGGAGACCTGACGATGCCCGGTGAAGAGCCGTTGATTCGACTGACCGGCTTCAGCCACGGGGCCGGCTGAGCGTGTAAGCTCGGCCCGGCCGACCTGGCGCAGGTGCTGCGCCACCTACCCGTGGTGACCGATCCCAACGTCCTCGTCGGAACGAAGTTTTCCGACGACGCAGGCGTCTATCAGCTGAACGACGAGACGGCGCTGGTCGCGACGGTCGACTTCTTCACGCCGATCGTGGATGATCCGTACGCCTTCGGCCAGATCGCCGCCGCCAACGCGCTCAGCGACGTCTACGCGATGGGCGGGCGTCCACTCTTCGCGATGAACGTCGTCGGTTTTCCGAGGGACCAGATTCCGCTGGACGTGCTAAGCCAGATTCTAGCCGGCGGCTGCGAGAAGACCGACGAGGCGGGCATCTGTATTATCGGCGGCCACACGATCGACGACCCCGAGCCGAAGTACGGTCTCGCGGTCGTCGGCACGGTGCGGCCGGACCGGGTGGTGCGCAACGTCGGGGCGAAGCCGGGCGACCATCTGTTTTTGACCAAGCCGCTGGGCAGCGGGATCATCACCACCGCGATCAAGCGTGGACTGGCCTCGCCGGAGCTGATCGCGCGGATCACCGCGCTGATGGCGACCCTGAACAAGTCAGCTGGCGAAGCGATGGCGCTGGTCCATCCCAACGCCGCGACCGACGTGACCGGCTTCGGCCTGCTCGGCCATCTCTGGGAG
>JBOGTX010000986.1:0-2138 GCA_050695695.1 Chloroflexota bacterium | reverse complement strand
ACCTACAACTGTGGGGGTAACCCTGTCACGTCGTACAACCTCGTCGGCAGCAGCTCAAAGTCGATTTCCGCGGGCAACTACGACACTATTTCCGTAACCGGAAGCGGAAGCCTCACTCTGAACCCCGGCATCTACTGCATCACCGGGAGTATGTCGCTCACCGGTAGCGGTAGTCTAACGGGGAACAACGTGATGCTCTACTTTACCTGCGGTGGTTCCGGGGGAGCGCCTGCCGCGTGCAGCCCAAATCAGTCAGGGGGCAAGCTCTCCTTGACCGGCAGCGGCTCCTTCGACTTCACCGCGCCAACCAGTGGCACCTATCAGGGGCTCTGGGTGTTCTACGATCGGAATAATATTTCGCCTCTCTCCATCACCGGCAGTGGCGGCGCCCCATACACCGGGACGATCTACGCCAAGTCATCCGACGCGAAAATCACCGGCAGCGGCGGTACCTCGCAGATCGACTCGCTGGTCGTCGTGAACACCTGTACTCTGACCGGCAGCGGCGGCATCGACCTCGCATACACGAAAAGCGACAACTACCAAAAGCTAGGGTATCCGGCCCTGTCGCAGTAGGCCGGAGCGCTGGAGGCGGCGGCGGCCATTGATGCAGGCATTCGTGCCCAGCCGCTCCGGGGTTTCCCTCACTCCCTACCCCTTCCCCAGCCGCGGGGGAAGGGTCTTAGCAGGAAGATCCTCTCCAAAGTCCCCTCTCCCGCGCACTGGGAGAGGGGGTAGAGGATGAGGGAATCCCCGGTCGCTCTCTCGATCTCACCGCGCCGGCGCCACGACGTCGAGCAGACGCTCCAGCAGGATGAACCGGGCCACGGCGTACGAGGTTGGTGCGTCAAAGCCGACGTGGCTGCCGAACGGGCCGAAGACCAGGGCGTCGTCGAATCCGCCGTCGGCGCGCTGGAGGGGTAGCCAGCGGCGCTCGAGGTCCAGCGCCGTGCCCAGGTCGCCCGCGTTGATCGCGGCGATCGCGTAGTCGAAGGTCTGCGACGGCGCGATCGTTCGCGCCTGCGCCCACCACCGCAGCCAGGTCAACGGGGTCGCGGCCGTCGTCAACTGCCAGTCCCAGTTCTTCACTCCGTTGGCGCTCACCAGGCCGGTCGATCTGGTCCAGGCGAGCTCCTGCCTGGCCTCGGCAGGGCTCGCCAGACCCCAGATCGACCGCGCGTAGAAGTCGTAGGCCATCCCCTGGCTCAGGCCGGAGCCCCGGTCGAGCGCGCGTTGACCCTCGGTCGCGGCGATCGAGATCTGATCGACCGCGACGTTTCCCTTGCGATTCAGCATGCGCCCCGCCAGATCGAGCCCGAGGGTCATCCGCGCGCACTCCTCGTTGAAGGACACGCGGTAAGCCGGCGAGTGATAAAATCGGCCATCGGGCGCCAGCATGGTCGGGCGCGTCAGGTAATCGGTCGCCAACCCGACCAGGTTGGCGACCCGATGGTCTCCGATCCGGGTGTTCAAGTAGCCCGGATCGCGCGCGTCAATCGCGTAGGTCGCGATCAGCGCCATCCCGACCCCTTCACCCCGCCCGCGCGCCGACCCGGCCTCCGGGCGGCCATCGGTCTGAAGGTCGTCGTACCAGCTTCCCGAATAGTCGACTCCCCGCGCGTCGATGGCATCCGGGCTGCCCGGGAGGGTGATCTGACGATAGAGCCAGGTCATCGCCGCTTCCGCCGCGCCCACTCGATTGACGCTGACCAGGGCGATCGCGGCGTGGGCGACGTCCATCGGCGCCACCGCGGAGCTGCCGGCCCGCGATCGGACGTAGGTGCCATCGGGCTGCATTGCCTCGAGAAAACGGACGGCGGCGGCGACCGCTTTCGGATGGCGCGGGTCCGGGTCTGGGATCTCTGGCAGCGCGTAAATCGGGGGAACGGGGTCGGTCTGAGGCAGCTCGGCCGACACGCGCTCCGGCCGGTCCTGGGGCGAGCCAGCGACGAAGACGCCCAGCCCGAGCGCCACGACCAGCGCCGCCGCGACGATCAAGCTCCGACGCGTCGTCGTCAACGTCCCTCCCTCGATGGGAGGAATTCTAGGGGCAGGTGATTATTACGTCAACTATCCGGACGCGCCAGCCGGCCGGTCAGCGTTATCGCTCAGGTTACCCAGGAGACGCACCGCCCATC
>JBOGTX010000985.1:0-3104 GCA_050695695.1 Chloroflexota bacterium | reverse complement strand
GAGGAGGATCACCATGGAAATCTGGGTGGTTTTCTCGCACGGCGAGGTCGGCGCCGACGTCGCCAGCCTGCGCGACTGGGCCCAGGGGGTTCAGGATCTGGGCTATGACTTCGTGGTCGTGTCCGATCACGTGGTGGGCAGCGAGGCGACTGGGCACCCGGAGCTGGAGCGGGTGTTCCCGATCGAGGCCCGCCTGCACGAGCCGCTGACCCTCTTTACCTTCCTGGCCGGGGTGGCGCCCCGGCTCGGCTTCCTGAGCAGCGTGATCATCCTGCCCCAGCGGCAGGCCACCCTCGTGGCCAAGCAGGCGGCCGAGGTCGACGTGCTGACCGACGGTCGGCTGCGGCTGGGCGTTGGCATCGGCTGGAACCCGGTCGAGTTTACCGCGCTGGGCATGGACTTTCGCAACCGAGCCCGCCGCTTCGAGGAGCAGATCGAGGTCATGCGCCGCCTCTGGACCGAGCGACTGGTCACCTTCCAGGGGCGCTACCACACCCTCGAGGCGGCCGGGATCAATCCGAGACCGGTCCAGCAACCGATCCCGATCTGGATCGGCGCCGCGGCCGAGGCCGCGGTGAAGCGCGCCTGCCTGATCGGAGACGGTTACTTGCCCCTCGCCCCGCTGGCCGGCGGGTGGCAGGCGACCATGGACAAGGTCCACGGCTGGCTGAGCGAGGCCGGCCGCGATCCGGCCCGCTTCGGGATCGAGGGCCGACTCAACGCCGGAACCGGCACGCCCGATGAGTGGCGCCAGACGATCGAGCTCTGGCGCGGCTTCGGCGCGTCGCACCTGTCGGTGGGGATCAGCGGGCTGGCCGGGGTCGAGCCGCACCTGCGCCGGCTGCGTGAGGTGCGCGAGGTGATCGACGACTGAGCTCTCCGCGATCGCCTGACCGAAGTTGGCAACCCTCTACCGCGGCCGACCGGCCGGCGCTACAATAACCGTGATTCCGAATTCCGAGCCAGGCAGGAGGGGTAGATGCGCTACGGATCGATCTCGGGCGTGAGCGATCGAGTGTCACGCCTGGTCATGGGAAGCATGGTGTTCGGGATGGAGCCCGATCGGCTCGAAAACACCGTGAAGCTGCTCGACCGGTTCGCCGGGGCCGGGGGCACGACCGTTGATACCGCGCGGGTCTACGCGAAGGGCTCGAGCGAGCGCGCCGTCGGAGAATGGCTCAAGGGCTCAGGCCGCCGCGATCAGATGGTGCTGATTGGCAAGGGCGCCCATCACGATAGCCTCACCTTCGAGCGACGGGTCACCCCGGCCGCGATTCACGAGGATATCGAGACCAGCCTGCGCGAGATGCAGCTCGACCGGATCGACCTCTACATTCTCCACAAGGACGACCCGGACGCGGCGGTCGGTCCGATCGTCGAGGCCCTGAATGAAGAGGCGCGGGACGGTCGGATCCTGGGCTTCGGCGGCTCGAGCTGGACCCATGCGCGGATCGCCGAGGCGAACGCCTACGCGAATGAACATGGCTTGCGGCCGTTTGCCGTCTCGAGCCCGAACCTGGCGCTGGCGGTGCCCAACGAGCCGATGTGGGTCGGCTGCGTCTCGATCGCCGGCGATCCGGAGGCTCAGGACTGGTACGCGCGGACCGGCCTGCCGATCTTCGCCTGGTCCTCCCAGGCGCGCGGCTTCTTCAGCGGTCGCTATTCGCCCGAGCTGACCGAGGGCGCCACTCCGGACGCCGAGAACGTGATCCGGACCTACTATTCGGAAAACAACTGGGAGCGTTACCGGCGGGCCGGCGCGCTTGCCGAGGAGAAGGGCGCGTCCCGCTCGCAGATCGCCCTCGCCTGGGTGCTGCACCAGCCGCTCGACGTCTACGCCCTGATCGGCCCGGCCAGCGTCGCCGAGCTCGACGACTGTCTGGGCGCGCTCGAGATCGACCTGGCGCCCGACGAGGTCGCCTGGCTCAACCTGGAAGGCGAACGGGTCCGCGTGCCGGTGGGCCGCTCATGAATGAGCAGAAAAGAGGTTGGAGGCCGGCCGGGACGGGCCTCACCCCCTCGCCCCCTCGCCATTTGCTTGCAAATGGAGAGGGGGAAGGCGACGCGCGGCGCGGAGCGCCGTCATTCCTCCCCTCTCCATTTCTGACGAAATGGAGAGGGGCAGGGGGTGAGGCCACGCGATGACCGACACCTTGCCCGCCAGTCCATCGAAAGGCGCGACCCGGCTCGCCCTGATCGACTGCGACGTTCACGTCGAGGTTCCGAAGGCCGACGCCCTCTTTCCCTACTTGCCCGACCACTGGATCGAGCACATCAAGCAGTCGCGCTTCAAGGGGCCGACCGACACGGCCTATCCGCCGCGGGCGCCGACGACCGCCCGCCCCGGCTCGCGCCCGAGCGACGGCCCGGCCGGGTCCGACCTGGCGCTGCTGCGCGCCCAGGCGCTGGATTCGCCCGGCGTCGAGCTCGCGATCGTCAACTGCGCCTACGCGATCGACAGCCTCCACCATCCAGACGCCGCGGTCGCCCTGGCCAGCGCCGTCAACGACTGGCTGATCGCCGAGTGGCTCGACCAGGAGCCGCGCCTGCGCGCTTCGCTGGTCGTCCCGAGCCAGATCCCGGAGCTGGCCGCCCGGGAGATCGACCGAGTGGGCGGTCACCCCGGCTTCGTCCAGGTCTTCCTGCCGGTTCGCGCCCAGCACCCCTACGGTTCGCGGCTTTTCCGCCCGATGTGGGAGGCGATTTCCCGTCGCGACCTGGTGGCCGGTCTCCACTTCGGCGGTGCCCCCGGCAATCCGCCTACTCCTTCGGGCTGGCCTTCGTACTACTTCGAGGAGTACGTCGGCATGGCCCAGGTCTTTGCCCCGCAGGTGGTGAGCCTGATCACCGAGGGCGTCTTCGACCGCTGGCCGAACGCGCGGGTGACCCTGATCGAGGGCGGGTTCACCTGGCTGCCGGCGCACCTGTGGCGCTTCGACAAGGAGTGGCGCAACCTCCGCCGGATCGTCCCCTGGGTGAAGCGCCCGCCATCGGCCTACATCCGCGAACACCTGCGCGTCACGATCCAGCCGCTGGACGCGCCGCACAGCCGCTCGCAGCTTCTCGAGGTGATCGAGCAGCTTGGCTCCGACGAGCTCTTGCTC
>JBOGTX010000984.1:0-4947 GCA_050695695.1 Chloroflexota bacterium | reverse complement strand
GATTGAGATAATCCCAGAGCTTAGGTGTGATGACTCTGAGGACGGACGTATCTTCACCGATGCGGTGTTGCGTGACAATGACGACTCTCCTGGGCTGTCTTGCCTCGAAGGCGCGCAGGTCTGAACTCTTGAGCAACGCGTGGACGGCCTCACCCTCCACGTCGACCCGTTCACCGTAGCCGTTTTCGAGTAGCTCTTGAGATCGTTCGAGCTCCATGACCGGGGCGCAATCGTGCTTGACCCCCTGGCGCCACTCTAGCGGCGACTTTCCGTCGAATGCTCTTACCTCACCGTAGTCACTCATGCTGGAGACGAATTTGTCACCTAGCCAACCGAAGGCTCCAACTGGTCGCTTCGGCTCGGAGAGGCGGAAGGTTTGGCATGCAAAGGTACGGCGAGATCCGCCAATGTCCGCGACGAGGAGAGACGCATCCACTGCCGCGCCAAAATCGCTTTTGGCGTCGATCTGGTACTGGCGAGCTTCCGAGACCTGAAACGAGCGCTGTGGTAGGATTCTTAGCACGTCCCTGATGACGGAATTCTTGCAAAGCAAGGCGATCGTACCGGGCCGACCGGAGAATAGCTCCAACATTCGGAACAGGATATACTCCGCGATGTCGAAGTTGCTCTTGCCCGTCAATGCGTCAAACCCTGACAGACCGTCCGCGTTTCTCTTTTTTGGAAGGTTATGTCCGTTGATGGAACCAAGTTCCGCGTTGGTTACCCACGGAGGATTTCCGATAATGAGGATGTTCTCACTCGTTAGAACTTCATCCGGAAAGCGATGGGTAAAAATGTCGTCCTTCATCAGAACTATTCTTGCTCGTGGGCGACCGCTCTCTAGCGCACGAGCAAAAAGTGCCAGCTTCAAATGCCACTCGTACTTGCCTTGGATCTCGACCCCGTAAATCAGGTCAGCCATTGGAAAGTGAGCCAGGGCAGCCTCGATGAAATTTCCTAAACCGAAGGTTGGCTCCAAAATGATCCGCGGGGCGACGCCAAGATCCACCAGGAGCCGGCACACCCGCAAGGCCAGGTGAGACGGCGTTTGAAAATCCCCCATACCTTGCGGATGATGATTGTCTGCCCCTCGACCTTTGGTCGCCAAGATCCGTTCAAAGCACTTTAGCGCATCGCTGTCCGGAAAGAAGTCTTGGACGCCGGTCAATCTTTGAAGACACTGATTGGCGCTCTCGATCGTTTCGAACGAGGCGATCGTCTTGAGTAGGCGATCACGGCTCGTCGAAAAGCGGTACTCCGAAAGTGCCTCGGTGATATCATGCGCGGCGTGGCTCATACGATCTTTACGATTCCGTCCACCGGGTGGCTCAGATTGATGACGCGACCATACTGAAGCCTCCATTGAAGGGCGTTTGAAATCGTCAGATAACCGAGCAGCGGAGGGAACTGAATCACCTCATCCGCGAGATCGGCGATGGTCATCTCGTCGGCCGGGAGATTTCGGTCCTCCAAAAAGGCGATGATGTCATCACGGTTGCCATCCCTTTGCAGCGTTTCCAATAACCCCCGTGTTGTCTGATAGTCGGCGGTCCGACTCTTATCAATGAAGACGCAGTCCAGGAATGTGAGGATTGCCGCCCGCTCCGCGGGGACGTCATTCTTCTCGTACACAAAGACCAGGAGGTTATAGCCGAGACCGTAGACCTTCTGCCTCGCCGAGCGAAACGGACTTGACGACTGGGGCTGACGAGCGGACGTTACCTTGATGTCTGTCTCGATGGATGGAAGATCAATGCCAACCGCGGAGTTTCCGATTTCTGCTGAGTAGAGAGATGCCAACGCCTCTTTGAACCGGTGCTCGATGAACGTACCGACGGCCTTTCCGTCGGTGACTCCGAACAGCTCGCGCTCATGGTGCTGCTCGCGACAGAAGTCTTTTGCCAGACGGATCAGATCGTCGCGCGTGAGTGATGGCTTCACTGAGACTCCGTGTGCGGGTCCGTTAACCAGTATAACAGCAGCCTCGCCCGCCTCATGAGTGCCATACTATTCGCGACGCCGTCACGCTAGCAAGCGAGACGCCGCGAAAGGCGAGCGTGGGATGGCCGCGTCCGCTGCGTCAAAAGTCATACGTGATCGACCACCGGGTCTCGGCTCCGGGCGCGATCGTTTGCTCCAGGTAGGGCTCGAACGAGAAGCAGTTGCGGTTGCCCCAAATCGGGAAGTAGGTTGGCGTGTAGCTACAGGTCGCGACGACGAGCCCGAGCTTCGGGTGCCGCTGGAGCGTGACCAGGCGCTCGCCGGGCGAGAACTGGAGGGCCTGGAAGTGTCCGCGCCGGTCCCAGGCGTGGTCGAGCTTCGTCTGGACGAAGCCGTTGCCGAGCATCTCGTAGCCGGGGTTGTCGGGAAAGGTCACCGCCAGGTTGAACTTGCAGCACTCACCCGCGGGGTTGGGAAAAAAGGGGTGCGGGAACCAGCGGAAGTGGATCGCGTCCTGGCCGACGTTAGCGAGGCGGGTCGCCGAGACGAGGGTGCGATGGATCAGCGTCAGCTCGCAGGTTAGCTCGAGCGCCCAGCCGGCGAAGGCCTGGCGGGTCTCCATGAGCACCGTCGCGGCGGATTGCGTGACTTTCCAGCCGCAGAACTCCTTGACCTTCAGCTCGCGGATCTGGGGCGATTCCGGTGCCTGAACAAGTCCAACGCCGATCACAAGCATGGTCGCGCCGGGAGCCGGGCGGGCATCCGGCCCGGCCTCGACGCCCGGCCAGAGGGGAGACGGAAAGGCCTCCGGAAGCCCCTGACCGTCGAACACCGGCGGGTAGACCTCATCCGGGTAGCCGGGGCCGGAGGTGATCACCCCCAGACGCCGATCGCTGACGCCGTAGACGTAGCCCCCGGTGCAGTACCGCGAGCCAAGTCGCGCCTGGTCCGGGATGGGATCGAGGATGGAAACGTCGAGCTGATCGTTAGACAGCGAGAGCATCGAACCTCCCAAGGCTTCGGTCGGCTTTCGGTCGTGACGACATTAGACGTGCGGCAGGACGTCTTCCGCGATGACCTGGAGTCCCTCGAGATCGTCCAGGTCCAGGCGCTGGATCATGATCTCGTTCACCCCGGCTTCGCCGTAGGCCTGGATCTTCTCGATCACCTGGGCAGGCGAGCCGACGATCGCGTTTGGCGCGCGGCCGCGGAGAAACTCCAGCATCGCGTCGAGCGAGCGGTCCGCGGCCGGCGGCGCCAGCCATTGGATCCGTCGCGCGAGCTCGGCCTCGTTCCGATAACAGACGACTTGCTGCATCAACGTGCGCTTCACCGCGCCCGGCTCGCGCCCGGCCGCGACGATCAATTCGTCGAGCCGGGCCGAGGTCTCGCGATAGGCAGCGGGGTTCAGGCCGCCAGCGTTCCAGGCGTCGGCGTAGCGCGCGGTGAGGGGGAGGGTGCGCTTCGGGCCGCTGCCGCCAATCAGCAGGCGTAGCCCGGCCGGTCGCGGCGAGCGCGGCAGCAGCTTCGCCTCGCGCAACTGGTAGAAGCGCCCGGAGAAGCTGACCGGCTCGTCGCTCCGGGACAACAGACGGATGACTTCGAGCGCCTCGGCCAGCCGGGCCGCGCGCGTCGGCTTGTCGCCCAGCGCGTAGCCGAACATCGCGTGCTCGCGCTCCATCCAGCCGGCGCCGACGCCGAGCACCATGCGCCCGCCACTCAGGTCATCCAGCGCCATCGCCTGGCGCACCAGCATGATCGGGTCGCGGAAGGAGACCGGCGCGACCAGCGAGCCAAACTCCAGCCGCGCGCTGTGGTCCGCCAGGTAGGTGAAGGCGGACATGATCTCGACCGAGTCGGCGTACCCGCCGCTTCCCGGCAGGAAGTGATCGCAACAGTACAGGCCAACGTAGCCAAGCCGGTCGACTTCCGCCACCAACCGCTTCCAGCGGGTCCAGCTCAGCCCGCCCGCCATCTCGATCTGAACCGATAGCTTCACCATACGACAGTGCTCTCCTTCGCGACGCCCCGGCTCGTCCGCCTGACCGGAAGCGCCAGCGGATCGGGGACGTGGAGCGCGCCGGCAATTCTACCCGATCGAGCGGCGGTCGTACATTGATGGGAACCAGCCAGCAATCCCCGCCCGGTCAGGCGCCCGTTAGGCTTCGAGAAGCCCGACTACTCGAGGACCCTCGACAACAGCCGTAACGCCGCGCGGGCGAATGCCTCCATATTTTCGCGTCGATCGCTCTGGCCGGTCTCGATCACCTCGGCGCGCTCGATCGGACCGGAGACGGCGAGTGCGGCGTGACCGGCGGCATCGCCGTAGCGGTTACCGGTCGGCCCGGCCGCTCCGGTCTCGGCGATGCCCCAGGTCGCACCCAGCCGCTCCCGAATCGTCCGCGCGAGGGCCGCGGTGTGCGGGGCGGTGGCCGAGCGGTTCGCGTCCAGGTCCTCGCGGGTCATGCCGGCGAGCCGCTGCTTGCCGTCGCTCGTGTAGACGACGACGCCTCCCTTGAAATAGGCGGACGCGCCAGCCACGCCCAGCAGCGCGGCCGAGACGCGACCCCCGGCCGCGGACTCGGCCACCGCGACCGATTCGCCGCGTTCGATCAGGCGGCGCGCGACGTCCTCGGCAAGCCGATCCAGCTCGGTCATGATTTGCTCCTTTCCCGCGATGGGAGGTGTTACCAGGCTAGCGGGCACCAGAGTACTTGTAGGGGCGGTTCGTGAACCGCCCTCGTCGCCGTCGCGAGCACCGGTGGTTGGACGAACCCTTCGCGTGTATCATACCGCGAGAAGGAGGGGCCATGGGCATCGAGATCAGAGAGAATTCCTGGCGTGGGCGCGCCGGCACGACGTTCGAGACGAGCAAGCGCGAGGTCGTGGCGTCCGAGGCGGTGGTCGTCTCGAACCACCCGCTGGCGTCGGCGGCGGGCATGGAGACCCTCGCGCGCGGCGAGGTGGCGGCCACGGCGGAAGCCGCCGGCCAGATCGCCCAAAGAC